>QNER01000843.1 GCA_003646175.1 Candidatus Parabeggiatoa sp. nov. 1 | reverse complement strand
TTTTTCGTACAAGGTTCGCCTTGTACTCCTGAGAATCGCCGTTTTTCGTACAAGGTTCGCCTGGTACTCCTGAGACTCACAATTTTTCGTACAAGGTTCGCATTGAGCCACATATGCCTTAAAAAAATAAATCAATCCGTCAAATCCGTCAATCCGTTGTACTCAACAGCCCCCAACGCTTTCAGTGCCGCCTTCTGTTCATCCGTTAACCCAGCCGCCTTAGTAATATTCATACCGTCATAAGGCTTTGGCAATCTCAGCGTCATCAGACACTCATGAGTGTTGATATCCCAAAGCCTGATTGTCTCATCTTTACTACTACTGGCGATAGTTTGAGCGTCAGGACTGATAGCCACTGATAATACCGGACGCTCATGTCCAGACAACGTCTTCACACATTCTCCGTTATAAGTATCCCATATCTTGATCGTTTTATCATCGCTACCACTGATGACAATTCGACAATTAGTGCTAAAAGCCACTGAGCGCACTTTCCCAGTATGATCTGACAACGTGTTAACACATTTATTATTAGCGACATCCCAAATTTTAACGGTGTTATCCTGACTACCGCTCGCTAACTTTTGACTATCAGAACTGAAAGAAACGGACAAAATGCCGTCAGTATGTCCTTCTAAAATAGGTGTAAATTTACCTTTTTTGGTATCCAATATGTTGATCATTTTGTCGTCACCGCCACTCGCCAAACGATGAGTCGCTGCACTAAAAGCAATCGAACGTACCCTATCAGAATATGGCAAATTGCTGAGACATTTACCGTCAGATACACGCCATATCTTCACAGTGCTATCTCCACCACAACTGGCAATTTGTTCATCATCAGGACTAAAACTCACAGACTCTACCCAATTGTCATGTTTGCCCAAAATTGTAGCCTTATCAAGACCTTCGAGGTTACCAAAACCTCGAAGGTCTGGCGCAGAATATACCCTCACCGTTTTGTCTTCGCTCCCGGTAACTAACTTTTGGCCATCAGAGCTAAAGGCCACGGAGCGCACCCACCCTTGATGTCCATGCAACGTTTTAAGGCATTGTCCACTCTGCCTATCCCATATTCTGACCGCATGATCATTACTGCCACTGGCCAACGTTTGACCATCAGGACTAAACGCGACTGACCATATCCAATTGACATAGCCATGCACCGTTTTAAGACAGCGGCCGGTTTGCACATTCCACAGTCTGACAGTTTGATCATTACTCCCACTGGCTAGGATTTTACCATCGGCACTAAAAGCAATTGACCATACCCAATCGGTATGCCCTTGCAAAACCTGTTGGCATTTAGCGGTATGCACATTCCATAGCCGTATGGTCGAATCATAACTCCCACTGGCGAGGGTTTGTCCGTCAGGACTAAAGGCTACGGCTCGCACTCTATCGGTATGGCCTTCTGGCCTTTTTAGCGTGTCAAGACACTGGCCAGTGTGCATATCCCATAGCTTTATAGTATGGTCATAACTTCCACTGGCGATTTTTTTTCCATCTGGACTGATGGCAATGGCGCGGGTCCAACCGTTGTGCTCCTCCAAAGTCTGAAGCGGATCGGCCTGACGGATATCCCAGTTTCTGACTGTGCGATCTTCGCCACCACTGACAAGTATGTGATCATCGGTGGGACTAAAGGCCACAGCTTGTACTCTATCAATATGTCCTGACAGCTTTTTGAACAGCGTTCCATCGTCACTGTTCCAAATTTTGACATCGTGATCACCACCAACACTGGCTAATAACCCATCACAATTAAACGCAATGGAACGTACCCAAGTACCATGTTCTATGGTTCGAGTGTTAAGATATTTTTCTTCATGACGTTTCCGTATGATTATCGTACCATCTTGACTACCACTGGCTAACATTTGCCCATCGGAACTAAAAGCGACTGAAAATACCCAATCCGTATGTTCTTGAAAAACAGAATAAAGTTCACAACTTGGCATACGCCACAAACGCACTTCATTATTCGCATCCCCGGTAGCCAACCATTTGCCATCGGGACTCAATGCCACCGCCAAAACACTGCCAATGGTTTGAGTAAAAACCGATTGCTTAAACTCAGCGTGTGCAAAATTGACGCTATGTAAATTTAATCCTTGGAGATAGGCTTGCCAAACCGCTAACTGGGAAAAATCAGAGCCGCTTAAATCAATGTCCATTTGGCGTAGTAGATTGAAAATATTGCCCGCTGCATAGCCGGGCAATCCCGGTGACTCCTTTCGCAGTTTTGACAGGATTTGTTTAAGTTGATTTTCAACCCGTGCTTGCCCCATATCCGCGATAAGTCGCTCCTTAACCGGATTAAGGATAAGGCGGATTTGAGTTTCTCTGACATAATCCTTGGCAGTCGCTTTAATAAGGGCATGACTGTTAAAGAATGAAATTTCTGCCGTCTCAATTTCGGTAACCACTTTGGTAACTAATTGTTCTGTGGTGTATTCCATCATAACGTTTTGGAGTGTAAAACCACCGTCCGTGGCTTTTTCAATCAGGTACCGCCTTCCCAAAGAATTCAGCGCATTGCAGACTTCTCGTTTGATTTTTGGAGAAACCACATCCTCTTTTAAGTCAGACATCAAAATCGGCTCACGATTAATCGCCAGCCAATAAATGACCTCTCGCTCTATCACCGATAACCGCTCAAATTGCTCCGTTAACAAATGATTGATGTCATCAAAAATAGAGCCACCATCATCCAACTGGCCTATCCATTTGGAAATATCTTCAAATGACCACTCTTGAATATCACCAGCCACAACCTTTAATGCAAAGGGGTTACACGCATAGTGTCGAATGAGCTTTATCAGATCTAAGGGTGAATGAGAAAAATAAGGAATATTGGTAAAAAATTTGTCTCCCTCTGGCTCATCCAAACCCGTTATTTGTCTTGAACGAATCGGGCCCGTTTCTCCTGCCAATAATTTAATTTCTTTAGGCTTTTCTCGGCTGGTAAGCACCAAGCAACTTTGATGACTGGACTCACCCACACGCTTAATAAGTTCACCATACCCTTCATCGCCTTTGCGATATTGCCCAACATGAGTACCCCCTTGCAAAATCGCCTCGGCATTATCCAATACCAATAGGCAGCGCGATTGTTCTAAATACTCAATCAATTGCGTTATTTTATGACCAAGACTGTCCGGCCCATCAATATCCTGATAATTAGAAAGGGGTTTTATGACATCGCCCAAAATATTTTCAACCGGTGGGGCCTCGCGAAGACTTTTCCAGATAACATATTGAAATTTATCCTGAATGTGTTTTACCAGTTTTGCAGCCAGTGCGGTTTTGCCAATGCCCCCTATCCCCAAAATAGCAACGAGGCGGCATTTCTCTGTGACAATCCATTGGGTTAGCGTCGCCAATTCATCATCACGCCCATAGAAAACGGGAAGATTGGGCATTTCGCTCAAATATTGCCGCGCCAACGTATTATTCCCAGTCTCAGGATTGACAGGCATCAAATTTTGTTCTGGAATTTCTGTGGTAACCGTTTGCAAGTCAGAATCAGAATGTCCCGCTGCGGCCAGAAATTCTTGGTGCTCCTGATCAGATAACCGTAGGGCCTCTGCACAGGCTTGCACATTTTTACGAGCAGGATGAGTCACTTTACCTTCAAGCCAATAAAGAATAGTTGGCCTCTTGACTCCAATCTTTTCAGCCAAACGATTCATATTGACTCCAGTACGGTTCATGTACTTAGCCAAGAGTTCTGCGAAAGTTGCCATATTTTTATCCCAAGGATTGACTTGTTAAATGAGATTTAACATTTAAACAACATTTAACGCTATGTTAAATCTATGCTAAATCTATGTTAAATCCAAAATATTATTTAACCTATTGTTCAATTAAGAAATTGTCCTATTGACGCTTCCATAAAGAGGTTTAGAATACGAACCATCTCTTTGGAGGACACGCTCCTCCCGCTGAGCACCTATCAGTTTATAAATAAGTACAACGAATTTTCGGAAAAAACGAATGGGGATAGTGGAATCAACGTAGGTGCTTTTTAATCATCGGTTTAATAATTCGTTCATTTCGGAAAGAAGTTGTACTCAACTCTAGATTGTCAGAAAAATAATAAACTGATAGGTGGTAGGGTTCCTCCCGTTGGGCCGTTTTTGACATAATGATCGGCGAGAGTGTGTTTTCAAATGGCAGTGGACAGTTGTGAAAATAGTTTAGCAAGCGCGTCTGGGTGGTATAGCAATGGCAAAACCCACT
>QNER01000842.1 GCA_003646175.1 Candidatus Parabeggiatoa sp. nov. 1 | reverse complement strand
TTTGGTCAAAAGTTGGCCGTTGTCATTATAGGTGTAGCTGATAGTTTGGCCCGCACCATCGGTCATTTGGACCAGATTGCCCGACGAATCATAACTCAGCCTGGCTTGACGGCCCAGTGGCCCCGTGACGTGGCTTAAAAACCCATCATCATTATAGTGGTACTTCAGGAAGATGCCCGAAATCGGCTCAGTCACTTGAGTCAGTGAGCCCACCGTACTACTTAGTTGCCCGTCACCCTGATAACTCAATTCTAAGAATTGCCCACGCCGATTACCAACTTTGACCAGCAAACCCAGTGAGTTAAATTGATAAATCACCTGATGGTTGCGCGTCAGGGTAAAGCTGCCATCAGCATTTTTGAGCAGCGTATCAAACACACAATCCGATTGTGGCGACACATACTGGCCGTCGGCATCCTTATTGTAATCATTATAATGATTGTTGGTCCAGTGAACTCGGACATTGCCATTGGACAATTCAAGTACAGCGAAGTACAACTTCTTTCCGGATGGTTCGGATTGTTTCTGAAGTAGATTGACAGAGTTATTATTAGTGTTGTATCAATCCGAGCAATCCTTCAATGCGTTGTACTAAATAGCGAGTGATATTGCAGCGTGAAGTGAATGGGCAATACACCTTGCACACTTAACAGCGTTTGTTGCTCAACGGTCGCACCAGTTGCCGGATGGATCGGATTACCTTCCGTTGCCGCATCACAAAACTCGGTGGTGGCGATTTTATCGTGGACATAAACCTCAACTTCACTTGAAACGCGCTCGGTAGTCGCTTTGCAGCTCGCAGACACTTGAGCGGTGTATTGCCCTTCTTGGGTAAAGGTAAAGGAAAAAGCCGCTTTGTCGCTGGTGCCAATAACGGTGGGCATATCTCCCGCATTGTGCTGAACAATTTGCCACGTATGATTCCAACAATGGGTGATTTGGGCGACACTGAAATAGGCCTCGACTTGCTGTGTCCCAAGGGTGTTATGCCGGAGCGGTAACTGAATTTCATCAGATTGACCATAAGCCTGTGCGACAAAACACCCCTCACCTTTCAGTTCGATTTCAATCTCTAAGGCCATCAACAACCCAACAAACAGCCTCGCACTCATATCAAGTACGCGGGTGATTTGGTCAATTTGAACTTGGTTGTTTAGCTGTTTAGCTTGTTCTAATTGCGCTTGCCAATAAAGCTGATCTTCGTCAAATTGTTTAAACAGGGAATCTTTGGCAATTTTCAGACGCGGATTATTGGTCACCAACGCGGTTTGTTCAATTTCACAGCCGTCATGGGTTCCCCCATTGTAACCGCCTTCAATCAGATAAGCCCCAGCACCCGTTATCCGATCTTGCAGAATATAGCCAGTCCCGCTCCAATGACCGACGGCCAGTTCTCGTTGCGGCACAATGGCTTGTTGGCCGGCATGAATCG
Organism: Candidatus Parabeggiatoa sp. nov. 1; assembly: GCA_003646175.1. GTDB lineage: Bacteria > Pseudomonadota > Gammaproteobacteria > Beggiatoales > Beggiatoaceae > Parabeggiatoa. The sequence goes on along the minus strand of QNER01000842.1, from coordinate 2,817 downwards.
CAGTCGTGATATCGGTTTTGACCTCGCTGCTTACCGATAATTGGGGCAAAAGTTCACCGATATTGTCTGGGGTAATGGTATAAATGGGAATATTCCGCTCATTGGCTTCGCGCAGAATTTGGGTGGTGGAACGGGCCGGAATACTGCCACGTCCAAACAGTTGTTCAAGGACTGAGCCTTCTAAATATGACCCGTGCATCCCAATGTGACTGAGAAACCGAAACCAAGTGTCATCGCTAGCCTCATTTGGAACGGTGACGGTTTGCACATTCCGTTTGACATCGATCTGACGTTGCTTGTAATAACCGGATTTAGGAATTCCAAAGAAGTATTTGACCGTCAGCGGCATAAAGAAGGTACCAACCGAGGGCATCCGTTGGGTGTGTACCCCATAAGTTTGGGCCGCCAACGCATCAAACCGGTCATGTTCCATCCAGAAATGCAAACCGGTTTGGTGCATATTTTCGGCGGCACTGTCAAACGGCACTTGTTCTAAACGTTTTTGGACTAACTCCGATGTAATGCCATTGCCATTAACCCCAAACACGATTTCATCTCCAGCCGTCGCATGGCCTTTTTCGGTGTAAGCGTTATGCGGATCGGTCAGGGTGAAAGTGTAATATTGCAATTTTCCCATACCAATGGCCGTGCCTTCGGCGAGAACGGTGTCATCCAATTTGAGTTGCGGTTTGACATTAAACAGATATAACGGCAGTTCTGTTATGTCGCTAGCCCTGATGGTTTCTAAGGCTTTGGCATCGGTTTCGCTGGCAGGGACATAAGTCACGTTAAGCCTTTGACTGCCCAAAGTGGGCAAGCTGAGCGTATAACTTAAAGTGGGATTGTCGAGATATTGCGCTGAGAGACTATGATAAAACTTGATTGTCAGGCGATGAGTTAAATGCGCCGGGATTTCGTTCGCATACCCCCCTATTTTGATTAACTGGTAAGGCAAACCGGCCGCCAATACTGGACGGTTGGCAGGAATAATGGTCTTTTTGGCCAGCAAGTCGGCCGGATTGAGGTCATTGGACTGAATGTAATTGTGTAACTCGGCTTGATAGTCGCTCAATGCTTGTTGCATGTATGATGCATCAATGCCGGTGAGACCCCCTTGGGCATCGACTTGTGCGCTGGCAAGCAAATGCTCACGCAACCCTTCAATGTCGAAAGGTACAACCTCGGCCAAGTTAGTGCCTGGGGTAAAAGTGTGCTGCTTAAAACTGACATCCAACGGCACCCACATGTCACCTTTGCGGTGTCTAGCACCGCGACTGGGCATAAAATCTATCCACCCATCGACCCAAATATGTTCAATTTTGAGGCTTTTGATTTCGCCACCTGAGACCAGGGCCGTGTTTGGGATGCCGCCTAACGCCAATAGATTGCGTGCTTCATTGATGTCACCGGTGCCTAACCAGTTTAAAACGCGCTCGGTTCCAATATTGACCGTACCATAGGCGTATCGTGTCTGTATATTGGCGGCGTTGAGCAGGGCTGCCAAAAGTTGAGCAATATCAAACGCATTGCCCCGTTTCATGTCCAAAGTCATTTGGGGATGTTGAACCGCACCGTAGGTGGGGACAAACGCAATCGTGTCGTGGACGAAATTGTAGATTTTAACCAGGTGATGGTCCAATTCCTCGGCCAGTGCTTGGATTTCTGGCGTGATGAAGAGATTTTCTTGTGCGTCGCGACGAGACTCCCGCTTTCGCATGGATGACCGCTGCCATCTGGTTGCTCGGTTGACGGACGACTGTGCGTTTAAACCCAAAAACCATTGAGACAATTGTGCGTCTGTTTCAAACGGCGCACGTTGTACCGCGTTTGGAAAGCCGACCGGTAGCTGGTTGGGATTAAAACGGGGTTGAAGCCGTTCGGGTTGTACCTGCTGTAGGTATTTGAGAGCGTTATTGGTTCTGGTACGCAATTGTTGGTGGTTTGGGGCCGCCCACAGAGCCTCCAAGTGGTTTAGCAGGGTAGTCATCTGCTGACGGTAACGGTCTCGCGTCTGAAAATGACGTTGGTAGATGACTTGTGGTAAGTTGAGGTCGCGCAGTTGTTCTTCAAGCGTCGCAAATTCGGCCTCAATCTGGTCATCAGAATGGAAGAGTTGGTCTGTCAGTTCATCGAGATAACGATGTGTATACTCTGTGTCGGCCCGACGCTGGCGATTTTGCCATTGTGTCAACTGACTTTCCATCCTTTGTAAGGTGTCGGAAAGTTCAGGCGTTTTCTGCGCTTTAGCGGCCGTGCTCAAAATGAACAGACCACATAAAAACAGAATGGCGGTGACTGTTTTGTTAAACAAATGTTGCATAGGCGTTTTCCTTTGATTTGTTATTTATTGGGTAATGGGTAATAGGTAATGGTTCAAAAAGCCATGACATACCGATTACCAATTTATTTATTGGTTTATTTTTCACCCTATTTTTATTCCAACTGGGGGAATGGTGGGATCGCTGTCGGTGAAATCCGGGTTTATATTGAGTTCATTGTCGACAGCGATCCCACCCTACAAATATTGGGTTAAAAAAGTTGGGTTGTGTTGCCTCCATTAACCAGGGCGTTGCCCCTCTGTTTAATAATACGCACCTTCGGTGCTAAGTTTTAAAGCCCCTTTGGTGCGAAATTAATATAGCCAGCGTAACTACCTGGAACTTCCGTCGCATTTCTATCTATCGTTTTTCAGAAAAATAACGTCACGAAACGGATGCTATCCCTTCTTAGGGATAGTATCCGTTCATTTTTTTAACCCAAGTTGCTACCTATCGTTAAGTGATTGATTTTATTATTTTAGGTTTTTTGCCCATTCAG
>QNER01000841.1 GCA_003646175.1 Candidatus Parabeggiatoa sp. nov. 1 | reverse complement strand
TTTGCTTCTGTCAGCTTATCGCTAAACAACCTCCAAACCAATTCGTTTATCCGCGTAATTCGTTGTACTTTCGTCTCGTTGAGTCAATCTCTTGTATTATTGATTAGTTCTACACAGTTGAATGAGCGGGTTGTACCTTAAAACCTAAACAAGCTCTAAATCAATTCGTTTATCCGCGTAATTCGTTGTACTTAATATTCAATAACTTAACAAAACTGATAGGTGGTAAGAATTCAACACCTACCGCTTTGCCGATTACAAAGAAATGGTGATAGAATTACTGCAACGAGTGTGTACGGTAAGTGTGGAAACCCTGCGAATTATTGGAGAAATGCCGAATGTCTAACCGATTAACAGAATTAAAAACCGCTCTACAACAAGCGCTAATAAAAGAACCGTTAAATTTTGAACACATTTCTGAACTCCATGATCGTTTGCTGGCACTCGATCCACAAGCAACTCGTTTTACTGTCGATGCCCAACACATACACCGATTAGGATTTGAATTGGTTGGCAAACAAGAAACCGCCCTTTCCGAGTTAATCAAGAATGCTTATGATGCCGATGCGACTTATATCAATATTGATTTCAAAGATTACGACAAACCCGGTGGCACTTTGCTCATTCGTGACGACGGCAATGGGATGACAGAACAAGATATCCGCGACAATTGGATGCGTCTATCGACAAGCGATAAAGAAAAAAAACCGATTTCACCGTTGTATGGGCGTTCACGCGCTGGGCGCAAAGGCATTGGTCGATTTGCGGTAGAACGCTTAGGTAGGCAATTGCTCTTAGAAACAACCAGAGAAAGCCAACAAATTCGAGTCCATTTCGATTGGGAAACTCAATATCAATCGGGGAAATTATTGACCCAAATTACCAACCCCATCGAACAATATGCCGCCGAGCAAAATGCTCATGGCACCACGTTAAGGATCGGAAAGCTTCGGGATAAATGGCGCAAAAATGATTTTATTCAAATCTGGAAATACGTTTTATTTTTGCAACCGCCTTTTGAAATACCTTTACGTCATCGCGCTTCTAAAAATGAGACTGAAACTTATGCAGCCGATCCCGGTTTTAAAGTGCGTATCAATGGTGAATTAAGGAATGAAGCCGTTCCAGAGTTTTCGATTGAAAAAAGCTTTTTGGCAAACCGAACAGCATTGATAAAAGGCTGGATCGACACTGAAGGAAAAGGACACTTTCAGCTACAGTCTGAAATATTAGAATTTGAGGATCAACAAGATTCCCAAGACAACTATCAAGAAGTGGGTACGTTGGAATTTGAAGTCAGTTATTTTATTTATGATTCCAAACTGATTTCCAAAGTGAATGAAGCCCGTAAATTTGGAAAAAAACTGGGAGGTATTCGAGTTTACCGCGATGGATTTCGAGTTTTACCTTATGGTGAATCCAGCAACGATTGGTTACAACTCGCTATCGGTGAACGCAATCGGTTACTCAAAGCTAAAAATGAGAATTTTTTTGGTCATGTGGCATTAACCAGTGCGGAAAATCCGGCTTTGGAAGAAACAGCGAGTCGGGAAGGGCTAGTAGAAAATGAAGCCTATAAAAAACTGTGCTATTTTATTAACGAGTGCTTGGAATGGGCAATCTTACGAGTAGCTGCTTATCGCCATCGTCAATTAGATATTATTCAACAAAATGAGCCAACACCTCATCAACCGTCAAACCGCTTACAAAAGCTTCTTGATGAATTGCCAAAAAAACTAGAAAAATTGCCGATTGAAACTCAACAAGAGATTATTTCTGAAATTAAACAGGCTAAAAAGGAAGAAGAGAACCTGGAAAAAGAGCGGCAAGCATTAATCAAATATACCGAGATGCTCAGAGTATTGGCATCATTAGGTATTTCCATTGCCGTTTTCAGCCATGAAACCGATGGCGCAGTCACGCGATTAAAAGCAACCTTGACGAATTTACAGTCACTCACTTTATCCGCTTGCCAAAAATCAACCGAAATTAACGAGCATTTTGGGCAAGTCAATCAGACAACGACTCGTTTAGCTGATCTGGCGAGTTATATTAGCGCACAAATTGAGCATTCTGCTGCTACACGGAACAAAGATAACATCGCACTCTATGGTGTCATTAAACAATTTATCGAACAATTCAAGAATTACTTGAATACACGAAAGATTACATTTGAATGGGATGTCAGTCCTGATCATTTACGTACTGCCCCTATGCACCGTAGCGAAATTGATGCGGTACTGTTTAACTTTTTGACGAATGCGATTAAAGCAATGGAACGTAGTCATGCTGAACAACGTCGTATCAAAGTCACCGCAACCAGGCAAGATAACTTTGCAATCATTCGTTTTCAGGATACCGGGGCTGGTGTCGCAGACACTATAAAAAACAGTCTTTTTAATGCGTTTGTTACCACGAGTTCACAACATCAAAGAGATGAAATTGCCGGCCCTGGCTGTGGTTTGGGACTCAAAATTGTCTCTGATATTGCCAAAGTGAATAAAGGCTTTGTACGCCTCTCAGAGCCAGACAGCGGATATGGCTGTTGTTTTGAGTTCGGTGTCCCCATTTCATCTAAACAACTCAAACTACCGGAGGTTTAAAAATGTATCAAGGTATTTTTATTGATGATCAAAAAGCAGATGAACACTTTGCTAAACTCATGTCAACGCCAGGAAAAAATGGGCTGACAGTTAAATTTCAACAACCCACCGAGTTCATAACCTTGGCTAACCAGATAGTGGAAAGTCAGCCCGCTTTCGTGGCATTAGACTACCGTTTGGATGAAGATCGAAACACGGCACAAAATGTCTACAAAGCTGAGCCTTTAGCACAACAGTTGCGTTCCTATACCTCAGAAAATGTGGATCAAGATTTTCCCATTATTTTGGTTTCCCATGAAAACAAAATCACGGGTTTTGATAATGATATCACCGCCCATAACTTATTCGATTGTCGTTTTACAAAAAAAGAAGTCGCCAGTGAGCCAGAACATCGCCAACAAATCCTGTCGCTCGTTAAGGGCTATCAGCGCATGATTAAAAACTGGCGCAAAAAATCGGAACGATGGGCGACTTTTTTTGCCCTGAATAAGGAAGAAAGCGTGGTGGTTGCATATCAAGCCATACGTGAACTTGACAAACTCAAAGCACCCCATCAAGTTGCCCAGCAGATTTTGCGCTATGTAATAGAGCGACAAGGGATTTTACTGGATCAAGACAATGTCTTAGCCCGCTTAGGCGTGGCAAAAGCCGGCAATGATATCGAACCACTCTTTGCGCGTTTGAAAAAAGACAAAGTCATATACTCTGGCGTTTTTAGTGAAGGTTGGACGCGCTGGTGGCAGCATCGTTTATGGGATTGGGAAGAGCAATTCTGTGACGAACCCTTCGGTAATTTGACAGGTAAGGAACGGGTGTTACGTTTAAATGAGAAATTTGGGCTAAAATTATCGCCAGCCGAGTCGCGCTGGCAAGAGCATATTGATGCTTTATTTGCCTTTGCCTGTGATTCTTGTCATCAACCCACTGAGCAACAATATTCTGTTATTGCTTATGATCGTAATCCAGTACCTGATAGTTTTATACAAAGGAAACACATCTGTTGGAAATGTGTTGAGACTGGTGAATTTGCAAGTCGTGGATTAGAAATTCATGAAGACGACGAATTTATTGTTGAGATGATTCAAAATGGTGAAATGAGATGAAAAACGGTGATATTCCAACCGCAAACGAAATGTGCAAACAACTTGTGTTCTTAAATCGTTTACTATATGACAAAAAATTGATTCGACTTGATTCTCAAAGTCCTTTTAACCAAGCCATAAAGCAACTTAAAGGATTTGGAACACAAAGAGCTTGGAAATATGCTATTGAAGCATCAACACCTATAAAGTTTGTGCCTACGCCGGATAAAAAGTTGGGACAAATCGTCCCTCAAGTTTACCTTGATATCGCGGTTGAACCACCTAAAAGAAATGATCTTCCTCCATTTAAAAGGCTTGATACCAAAATTGAGATTTTCGATATCGCAGGTGAGTTACAATCACGTTGGCATATTGATCTGGCTAACCGGAAAGAAGATAGCTCTTATCAAGAGGGGCCACTTTTTCATCTCCAAAGTGGCGGACATAAACCGCAAGCTAATCGGAAAGAGGAATTAAAACTCAGTCGTCCTCGTTGGGCAATGCCACCGATGGAATTGATTTTGACTTGTGAAATTATTTTGGCGAATTTTTATCCAAAACAATGGAA
>QNER01000840.1 GCA_003646175.1 Candidatus Parabeggiatoa sp. nov. 1 | reverse complement strand
GCAACAAAAAGGCGTTGCCCGCTAAAAAAACGTGACATATGGTGGGCAACAAAAAGACGTTGCCCACCCTACTAAAAAACGTGACATCAAATCGAGGTCACACTCATTGAAGCGGGATTCATTAATTGAATATTAGGCATTAGAAACGCGTTCTTATGTTTTTGATAATTCCTATAATGTGTTAAGTATTATAGACTTATCAAAATCATCACCAAATCAGGCTGCGTAACATCAGTTTGGTGAAAGGGCTTGCGCGGCGGGGACAACCACAAAGGGCAACCACAAAGGGCAACCACAAAGGGCAACCACAAAGGGCAACCACAAAGGGCAACCACAAGGGATTGCCCCTACAATATATAATTAAATTTTTATTGCCAAAGCTTTTTTTAAGGCAACCGTCCATTAACATCGGATGGATATTGCTAACACATCCACCACTATCTCAAGCGTTTTAAAAGAGATTTCAACTTTTTTCAAACGTTTTTATAGCAATATAAGTCGCGCTGCTGCCTAATACAAAAGCACCGCCAATAGCCCAACCAACCGGATGGACTGCCAGAGAAGTTGAGATAGCTGCTAACACAGGACTTATTGATTGCCACGAAAATGCCTTATTAAGCGTAGATAAAGTAGTCATTGTATATCCTGCTTCAGCTTTTGCGAGCGCAATGACCGCTTGACCAGTAGGGCCAAGTATTCCATTTAACTGTTCAGTAGCCATAATTTTATGCTCCTTTAAAAGATTACAATAACTACAAGGATTGCATATAAAAAGGGATTTGTTCAAACCAGTTCATTGGGGTTTGATGCGAGGTAAAACTTTAAAGAAGTTTCCCCCTTAATTTGAACCGATGCCTTATCCTTTGTTTAATCTTTGTAGTTGTTTTGGGGGGGTGAGTGGTTATGCGGGAAATGGTTGCCAATTGTGAAATACACTCAGTAGTTACAAGGGATATGTATAAAAATGGATTGATAATATGTTTGTAATCTATTGATTGTTTTGCCATTTCCGCAACCGTAAGCTATTCATCACTACCGACACGCTGCTAAAAGCCATGGCAGCGGCTGCCAGTGCCGGATGTAAAGCGCGTATCATCATGGGCAAACCCTGAAATGGATATAATACGCCCATGGCTACCGGCACGAGTAACACATTGTAGCCAAATGCCCAAAACAGATTTTGTTTAATGGTTCGCATAGTGGCTTTGCTTAACGCAATGGCTTGGGAGACAGCGCGTAAGTCGCCTCGCATGAGCGTGACATCGGCGGTTTCCATTGCCACATCGGTGCCGGTGCCAATGGCAATCCCGACATCGGCTTGCGCTAAGGCTGGCGCATCGTTGATACCGTCTCCCACCATTGCGACTAAACCTTGGTGTTCGTTTTGCAGTTTGTTGATTTCATGGCTTTTACCTTCGGGTAGCACTTCCGCCAAGACGCGATCAATCCCGACTTCTTTGGCAATCGCTTTTGCGGTTGCTTGGTTGTCGCCTGTCAACATGACGACTTGTAATCCTAAACGGTGCATTTCCGCCACCGCTTCTTTTGAGCCTATTTTTACCGTATCGGCAATTGCTATCAAGCCCACCGGTTGATTATCAACGATAACCCATATCACGGTTTTGGTTTCGTTTTGCAAACGGTTCATTTCAGATTGGAGAAAATCGGTTTCTTCAAGAAGCAGAGTTTCTAATGGCAGCCGATTACCCAACGCCACTCGCCTATCTTCTACCGTCGCTAAAATCCCTTGCCCGGTAATCGCTTCAAATTGTTGCGGTTCATGCAGTAATAATCCCCTGTCAAGGGCAGACTGAACAATGGCTTCACCGAGCGGATGTTCACTGCCGCGCTCCGCCGAAGCCGCTAACTGTAAAATCTCATTTTCATTAAATCTCTGTTGCCCAACAATGATATCTGTGACGGTGGGTTGCCCGGTAGTCACCGTGCCGGTTTTGTCTAACACAATGACTTTTAGTTTGTGGGCTTGTTCTAAGGCTTCACTATTTTTAAATAAAATGCCCAGTTCCGCCCCCTTGCCGGTGCCAACCATAATCGCGGTGGGGGTTGCCAGCCCTAGCGCACAGGGGCAGGCAATCACTAAAACGGCTACCATTCTCATCATGCCAGTGGTGAAATCGGTGCCCACGCCTAACCACCATACCAATAGCGTCAGGGTGGCAATGACAATAATGGTGGGGACAAACACGCTGGCAACGTGATCCGCCAAACGTTGAATGGGGGCTTTACTGCCTTGGGCTGTTTGGACTAAGCGGATAATTTGTGCCAGTGCCGTTTCAGCACCGACTTTGGTGGCTACCATTTTAAGCAAGCCTTGTTTATTGAGCGTCGCGCCAATCACGCTGTCACCCGGTTGTTTATGAACCGGGAAACTTTCGCCGGTGAGCATACTTTCATCAACGCTGGATTGCCCTTCGATGACTTTGCCATCGACGGGCATTTTTTCGCCGGGGCGAACCCTGATCACATCACCGACAACAACGGATTCAATCGCGATATCGCTTTCTACCCCGTTGCGTATCACTTTAGCGGTTTTGGGTTGGAGCCCCATTAATTGTTTGATAGCGGCACTGGTTTGCCCTTTGGCTCTGGCTTCGAGCAGTTTACCCAGTTTAATCAACGTAATAATGATCGCGGCCGTTTCAAAGTAAACATGTTCACCCAAGGCGGGATTAAGCAAAACAGCTAAACTATAGAAAAAGGCGACAGAGGTGCCCATTGCCACTAGCACATCCATATTTGCGGTACCGTTTTTCAGCGATTTCCAAGAGCCTATGTAGTAATCCCAACCGACATAGAATTGCACCGGTAGCGTCATCAACAGCATCAGCCAATTCACCCACCCTGCGTGTGCCCACGCGCCGAGCAAACCAAAATCTCGGCCCATGCTGAGCATAAAAAGCGGCACTGTGAAAGCAACACCAATCCAAAATTTGCGTGTTTGTTCAGTGACTTCCGCAGCGCGGGCCGCGAGTTCAACATCTGCCTGCGTATCGGTTGTGGGCTGCACTACACCGTAGCCCACTCGCTTTATGGCTGCGACAATATCGGTGGGGGTGATTTTATGGGGGAAATATTCAATGGTGCCCTTTTCGGTGGCAAAGTTGACGTTAGTTGTGACAACCCCGGGCGTTTTTTTGAGCAGGGTTCGCTCAACGGTACGCACACAGTTAGCACACGTCATACCGGTAATGGCTAATTCACAGATAGCGGTGGGTACGCGATAACCGACAGATTGAATTTTGTCGATAATCTCTTGTTCTTTCAACAACGTTGAATCAAAAGTACAGGTTGCCTGTTCGCTGGCATAATTGACATTGACTTGTGTCATACCTTTGAGTTTTTTGAGGTTGCGTTCAATGGTATTTGAACAATTGGCACATGTCATGCCGGTGATGGGTAGCGTGATTGGTTTTTTGGACATGATAATTGGTAATGGGTGATAGGTAATGGGGAATTGGGAACTACGCAAAAGTTGATGGTTTCGCTCCAACTTTTGCGTGGATTCAGTACAGCGCATTGAAGGATTGACCGGATAATATTTGTCAGTGGATATTGCAACGCGTATTTTAAGGCCAGCAAATATTTTCTGGCTTCAAAGCTAATCTGTTAAATCCTTCAATGCGCTGTACTAAGATTGGGAATTGGAAATCGATCTTTCTCTTAAATTACCCATTCGCGACTAGTATTCTGTCAATGTTTTATTGACGGGTACAGGAGTCGGCCAGATTTATCTTGGAACTGGCCAAACTAAAGTTGGGACTCCTGTGTGTACTAAGATTTACGCAATAAGTGTGCGGGTTTATACAAACTCGTGCAGATGTGTGTGTTTTGTTTCTATTTGTTTTTGCACTCCATTTTTCTCAAAGGGAGCATCGCATGTCCCATGTTCAGCCCAAAAGCCATTCCATAAATAATTGTTGATTTCATAATTCCAACACGTAATAAAGAAATTGCGGTGATGCTGACTATCCCATATCCGGCCCAAAACAATAAACTGTGTTGTAAGTTGGCATTCAATTGTTTTGAAATGTCAAAAATATCGCAAAGGTGAGACAGACTACCGTCCATTAACACCACCTGAGCCATATCAGTGGCAATAGATGATGCACCACGTAATGAAATCGACACATTCGCCTTTTTCATCGCAATCGCATCATTGATGCCATCCCCGACAAAACAAACCTTACGACCTTCTTTCTGAAGTTGCTCAACCAGACTGGCTTTGTCTTGGGGAAG
>QNER01000839.1 GCA_003646175.1 Candidatus Parabeggiatoa sp. nov. 1 | reverse complement strand
CTAATCAAATCAAAACTTTGGTATTTTTGAGCGATTTCATCGAGGTAAAATCTCAAAGCTAATCAAATCAAAACTTTGGTATTTTTGAGCGATTTCATCGAGGTAAAATCTCAAAGCTAATCATAGTTTGGATACGGCGTTGCGCGAGAGCCGTCGTCGTTTATAAGAAAAAAATATCTATGCCCATGATTGATGAAAGAAATGCCAAGCATATCTTTCGTGAACAGCCCGGACATCTTGCGGATACACCTACTAATAGACAATTACTTTTTAGGCACGGATAAGTACGGTAACGACTGGTACGCAAAAACGTTATCAAATGGAACACAAGTTTGGACACAAGTACGAAAGGCTCAAATACGCAATGGTGGAATAAACCAACCCCCCCCGCCGATTTCACCCTCAAACCAGATTTTCATCGCCCACCAAACCCCGACAATCGTAAGAAACATAAGTTATGAAAACACTGACTGTTCAAGAAGCTTTTGCCGCAATGCGCGTGTTTTTGGAAAATTGTTATGAACAAACTCAGTCGGATGATCTTGGTGCATTATTGGGGGATATTCAACTGTTGGAAGATGGTATGACAGCAGAACCTGCCGCTTCAATGCCATTAAGTTAAGCTTTTTTGTGAGGGCAACCATATTCGAAGCAAAAGTTTTTGCGCGCAAAAACTTTTGCTTCGAAAGGATTGCCCCTATTATGGACGGTTCTGTAGGGGCAATCCCCCGCGCAAGCCCTTAACTTAATGGCAGTGATCCTGCCGCTTGGGAAGAATGGCTTGCGTGTGTGAGTCAGGTTAAAATGAAAGCGGTTGCCTAGTACGTTGTCATTTTTATATTGACGGGTAACAGGAGTCGGCCAGATTTATCTTGGAACCGCCCAAACTAAAGTTTGGACTCCTGAGTCGAGTATTTTACCCGTCAAAACCAAGTTGACATGGTGCTAGTACATTGTCAAGAAACTATTTGTCGGGTGATATTTTTATTTTATTGGTCAATTTTGGCTCAATAACTACAAGGATTGTATATAAAAAAGGATTTCTTCGCGTGCGAGTTGAATTCATTAATTTTCATTTAAAATCAACTATTTTAGGTTAATATGTGACAGAACTTTTCAAGATTCTATTTCGTTATAAATAAATTATAAATTAACAATCCCTTATAATAAATCCTGTAACTACTCAGCCCTGAAAGGGCGTTTTATTAAAGCCCAGGGCTGCGCCCTGGGAACCTTTTTCCTGGGGCGTTGCCCCAGGCTATAATAATGCGCCCCGTTGGGGCTGAGTAGTTACTAAATCCTTTTTTATAGACAATCCTTGTAGTTAGTTTTTAGTAAGGCAACTCCCAAAAATTAAATTAAAATACCACCGATGGGCTTGCGCGTGGGATTGCCCCTACCTGCGAATCTTGTAGGGGCAATCCTTTATGGTTGCCCGGGGTCATATTATTATTTGGGAGTTGCCTAAGACTAAAACTCGATGAGCCCGTTTTTGATGTGATTTAGCTTTGCAGCTCACTATTTTTGATCATTTTAGATAACTATATTGATTTATAAATAATTTAAACCAATCCTTTTTTATAGACAATCCTTGTAGTTAACTTATTGATTTATAAATAATTTAAACCAATCCTTTTTTATAGACAATCCTTGTAGTTAACCTATTGATTTATAAATAATTTAAACCAATCCTTGGTTATAGACAATCCTGGTAGATAACTTATTGATTTATAAATAATTTAAACCAATCCTTGGTTATAGACAATCCTTGTAGATAACTTATTGATTTATAAATAATTTAAACCAATCCTTGGTTATAGACAATCCTTGTAGTTAACCTATTGATTTATAAATAATTTAAACCAATCCTTTTTTATAGACAATCCTTGTAGTTAACCTATTGATTTATAAATAATTTAAACCAATCCTTTTTTATAGACAATCCTTGTAGTTAACCTATTGATTTATAAATAATTTAAATGCCATCAACCTATTACCAATTACCATAGACATTTAATTTAAAATGAGCCAAAGCAACCGGCTCAAATGGAGACTAAATTAGACTGAAAGTACAGCTTCTTTCCGGATTTGACGGATTTTTTTTAAATAAGCTTTGGAGAAGACATTGAGCCACGTCCGCCTTAAAAAAATTGTGGCCGACTTCTAAAAATCTATATCACCCACATTTCAGGACTATAGTTTTTCAGATAAATTTCAGTTAGAAACCTTCAATGCGTTTTGGAAACGCTTTACGGTTTTGCCCTAAATATTTTTCTGAACGTCTATACCAAAAAATAAATCCGTCAAATCCGTCAATCCGTTGTACTTCCACTTTTTTTCCGGAGCGCGAAATATATGAATACAAAACCAACGCATTTTATACGGTTAAACATTTTATACGGTTAAACCTCATTATGCTGATGAGTTTAATCACACAAGCCGTTTTTGCGGCAATGACCATCACCACCCAAACCCCAACCATCAACGACATCGATGCCATCGCCAGTAGCGACATTGCCGTGACTTTTAGTGAGGATATGGCCAGCGGTACCGTGACGACCAGTCAATTTATTGTCACCGGTTCAATTTCCGGTGTGCATAGCGGCACCTTCACCAAAGTGGGCAACACAGTAACCTTTAACCCAACGCAAGACTTTGCCGCCGGCGAAACCGTCACCGTGACGCTGACCACCGGCCTGCAAAGCACCGCTGCGGCAATTTACCGTCAAATCCCCTATCGCTCCGGCCAATTTCATCGACAGCGGCCAGAGCCTTGGCAGTTTTTCTAGCACCAGCGTGACGCTTGGCGACCTCGACGGCGACGGCGACCTTGATGCTTGGGTCGCCAATTTGAGTCAAGCCAATCGCGTGTGGCTGAATGACGGCAGTGGCACCTTTACCGACAGCGGCTAGAGCCTTGGCAGTTCATCTAGTTTGAGCGTCACGCTTGGCGACCTCGACGGCGACCTTGATGCTTGGGTCGCAAACAATGGACAAGCCAACCGCGTGTGGCTGAATTCACCGGCAAACAGTGTCACCCTGACTGAATCTGGAGGAAGCACCGCCATTACCGAAGGCGGCGCGACCGACAGCTATGACCTCAAACTCGACACCGTGCCAACCGCCAATGTGACCATTTCTATCAGTCCCGATAGCCAATGCACAGTCAGCCCGACCCCGTTGACTTTTACCACCAGCAATTGGAGCACTGTGCAAACGGTGACGGTGACTGCGAACGATGACAGCAGTGTGGAAGGCAGTCATAGTTGTGTGATTACGCACAGTGCTAGCGGTGGGGGTTATGACAGTGTCAGCATTGCCAATGTCACCGCCAGTGTGACCGATAATGATATGCCTGCGGCCCCAACTGGCTTAACCGCCACCGGTGTGGCCAAAACCCAAATTAACCTGTCATGGACGGACAACAGTAGTAACGAAACCGGTTTTAAACTGGAACGTGATAGCAGTTTAATCACCACAACGGCCGCTAATGCGACGAGTTACAGTAATACTGGCTTAACCTGCGGTACCACCTATAATTATTCGGTTATAGCGACTAATGTGGCGGGTGATTCGCCCGCGGCTACCACGAGTGGGGCAACACTGGTTTGTAACAATACGCCAACCGCGGCTGATCAAACGCTGGCAACCAATGAAGATACCGACAAAACTTTTGTGGCCTCTGAGTTTAATTTTAGCGATGCCGATAGCGACAGCTTGGCTAAAATCCAAATCACCCAGTTGCCCACTCAAGGCAGTTTGTATCTGGATGCCAACAGCAACGGCAACGTGGACAGCGGAGAAGTCATTAGCCTAAACCAAGACATTAATGCCAGTGATATTGCCAAACTGATCTTCAAACCGGTGACCAATGACAACGGCACGTCCTACACCACTTTTCAATTTAAAGTGCATGACGGTGCGCTGTACAGCGCCTTGGCCTATACGATGACCATTAATGTCACGGCAGTTAACGATGCACCCATATTTACCAGTACCGCGATCACATCGGTTAATGAAGACAGTGCTTATAGTTATAGCGTTGTGGCAAGTGATGTTGATGGCGACACATTAACCCTGGCCGCCCCAACCAAACCTAACTGGTTGAATTTGGTCGATAATGGCGGTGGCAGCGGTACGTTAAGTGGCACCCCGACCAATTCGGACGTGGGAACGCACAATGTCACGCTGCGCGTCAGCGATGGCACCGCCCAAGATGACCAAACTTTCACCGTGACGGTGAGCAATCTTAATGATG
>QNER01000838.1 GCA_003646175.1 Candidatus Parabeggiatoa sp. nov. 1 | reverse complement strand
TTGTGTCATCAATTTGTCCCGTTTCAATCAAATAATCTAAGGCCTTAACAAATTCTGTGGCATAACGTTGAACGCCCGTTAGAGACTGTGACAGAAAACGGGCGTTAATAAATATATTCATGCCATAATCCCAAATGTTTTGTCCTAAATATTTTTCTAATAATCTCGCTCAATTTTCATTCAACTACCCTGTCTCGCTTAAAATATCTTGGTAGCAACTTTCAAGTTGTGCCAAATGTTTTTCCATTGTTAATGGATTTGCCCAATACTTTTGATAAGCAGCATGCCCCATTTTCCTAGCAGTTTCATGGTCCTGCAATATTCGCATTTTTTTTAGCAAATCAACCTCGTCGTTCCCTCTAAACCACAAACCAGTTACACCATCTCTCACCATCTCTCGAGCCGCAGACGTATCAGCAACAATCGCCGGTATCCCCAATGCTGCAGCCTCTGGTACAACTAAGGGTTGATTTTCATACCATAAAGAAGGAAATACCAAAACTCGTGCTGATTTCAGAACTTTATGAACCTCTGAATTGGAAACCCAACCCGTAATATTTGCTCTCGGATAGATTGAGGAAATTTCGCCTCTACATCGACCATCACCCACAAAAGTCACATCGCAACCTAGTTGACACGCTGCTTTTGCAAATAATCCTACCCCTTTATGAGGCGACAATACCCCAACAAAAGTAAATTGGCTATTATGAGAAACATCGACAAATTTTTCCCGCTTTATGTTAATCATATTAGAAATGCGGTGAATTTTGCTGTTGATTGGTAAATAGGGCCTTAAAATCGTTTCACTCAATTCAGATATCGTAATAAAGTGTTTGATCCGGAGCATTTGTCCGAAAGTATTTTGAACAGCTTGTCTTGCAACACGCCAAAGCTTTTGTGGGTAACTTCTAACATCGCAATTAGCTAAAACACACGCTCTGGAGAGCGGCTTCAAAGGGCATATTTGTTGTCGACGATAATTAAAAAAACCACCGTTTGGGCAAGCAAAAAAATAGTCATGTAAAGTTAAAACCACCCGAAATTTTTTTTTGATTGCTTGTCTAATCACACTGGCAGATAAAGCCTTAGTCCACCCATGAACATGAAGCACTGTAGTCGAAGGATCAAGCGTATTAAGCAAATCGGCCAATTGCTGAGAAGCTTTAAGATTCCAGATGCCTTGTACTGCAGCTCGCTTCCTGATGGGATCATTGACTATTTCATACTGATTTAAATTGATTACTTGCAAGTTTGGGTGGTTTAATTCTGGCATGATAGGAGCAACAGCTGAAAAAACTGTCACCAAATGTCCTTTTTTTGCAAGCGCAATAGCACTTGATAGTGCCACTTGGGCTGTTCCACCTGTTATATGGGCAACATCATTAATAATAACGACATTCAACAAACTCATGGGAGGTATATTTTATAGTAATAAAAATTATAGTAACAAAAATGGCCTTTGCATAATAGAAAGCGCAGGTGTGTTTAGAGCCCATCCGAAAAAGACTAATGGCTTTGCGAAGCATAAGAGTATTTTTAGGAAGTAACAACCGTTTTTTGGATAGGTGAGTTAGCAGAAACATAAGCCCACCCAATTGCCAAAAGAAACCAATAGCCAAAGAAACGAAAAGTATCGGCATTAAAACCGACCAATAATGTTCCCCCTATACTGATTAAAAGTGTTAACTCAATTATGATTCCTCTTTTAAGAGATAAACGACAACGTTGCCAAATACTCCAACAAAGCGTTAGCCACATCAGCAGCCACAAACTAAGCCCAACAATCCCTGTTTCCGCAGCGAATCGAGGATAAATCCCATGCACAGATGCCCAAGTTGTACCCTCTGAAGTGGACACCCACCTCCGAACCTCATCACTGATAAAAGCCTCTGAAGCAATATAATCAGGCATATGAAAACCATACTGCCCAAGTCCCGCTCCAAATATCGGCCATTCAAGCGACATTCGCCACGCCGCTTTCTGCGAACCCATACGTCCAATATTAGACATATAATAACCCGTTTCCTCCCCCGACGTTGTCAACGACATAACAATTTCCTCAATACGCTCATAAGGCCTGTCGGTGGAAACCATATAAAGAGTGGTTGAGATTACTAGCCCGAACAGAATCAAAACCAAATACTTTTTGAATTTCAACCCTCCAAATCCAGTCACCGCGCTGATAAAAGCCATCACTTCAGCCGCTGTAATCGCGTATGCCGTGCGTGAATAAGTCAAGTAAATCATAAAAATCGCATAAATATTCAAGCCGACGTAGAACCACTTCTTTCCACCCTTTTCTGTGAAGATATAACTTAGCAGCCAAGGCAACGCAAACGCCATAAACATCGCAAACCAAGAAGCCTCGCCGGAGACGGAACGCAAACGATTACCACCATACAACCCAGCACCTTCCTCACTACGAATCAATGGATTAATCAGCTCCAATAAGCCACTAGCCCATCCGGCACCAAATAATATATAAGGAATCTCAATGAGTGAATAGGTTGCGGCAAGTAAAAATGAATATAAAAGCCAACGGCGAAGCATAAATAGAGTTTGTTCACGCCATTGCCGCTGCACCAAACGGTACACTGCCAGTGCTGAAATCAACATAAACGAAAATAGAATCACTTGTAGCACATATTTGTTATATCCAGTACGGCCTTTAGTAAAATTCTCTATTATCGATTGAAAATTAACTGCACCGGATATTATTATCCAGCCAAAAAAAACAAGCAGAAATATAAAACTGACATGCTTAGGAAAATCTATTTTGCCTAATAACATCCTCACACTATATAAACCGACCACTAACAACATAGGATAGGCCGCTGCCTCGGCCGATAATTCACCCAATATCGATAAGGAAGAAAATTCATTGAATGGCAAAACGAGCAGGGCAGTGGCGAAAAAAATGGCCGTTAGCTCTGTTATTGTTAATTTGTTGCGGTGTGTCGCATAAAACATTTTAAATACTTAAAAGTTATCGTTTAGTTGCTTAAGCTGTGTCGTCCAATCCGTCGTCTTGATATGATAAGTACTGAAGCATAAATTTTCTGGTATTTATCGATAAGCCAATATCGAAGGGGCAACCATAAAGGATTGCCCCTACATGACACGACGGTTCGTAGGGGCAATCCCTTGTGGTTGCCCCTTTTGATTCTTTCAAAAAAAGCAATCTTGATGTCAACAGAAACCTATTCACTAATTATCTCCGTCACCAAATCTTTCCAGTCCATTCTCTTCAACAATTCATAACGCGCAATACACCAATTTTCTTCTTGACACTTATTAAAAGCCTGTTCAATAGCCTCTTTAAAATTTACAGAACCGTTGCCATAACAAGCTGATTCTCCCATTCCCTTTTTCAAACCACCGACATCTGTTGCCGCAATCCCTAGCCCTGCTGCTAAATATTCATAATATTTTAGAGGTCTTTCTATTGGATCAACCACTCCATTAATATTAATAAAAGGAATCAATCCAACAGCATAGTTTTTCAACACATTTGGAATGTTGTCTGATGGCAAAGTCCCTTGATAATTTATATTGGTAGGTAAAGTAGGCATTGAAATAATATGTATTGGACCAAATAAATCAAAATGCCAATCTGGCATTAAGGTAGCTGTTTCCGCTATTAAATCAATATCTACCCAAGGCGATATGCTACCAACAAAAACAGCCCTTTTAGGGCGATCAGAAACGGTTATTTCTAATGGTTTATAAGCATCTAAACTCACACCATTTGGCACAACTCTAATCTTGGCATCTTCATTAATTTCTTTGGCATAATTTGCCAAATAATGACTGACTGCTACAATTTCATCTACTTTATTTTCTGAAATAACAGTCCTTATAGACTGAATAATTTGTTCGGGAAAATGATAAGAAAAGCCTTCGGGAAGATCATTCAATCTAAATATCGTTTTTTTAGCATTGATTGAATCAACAAAAATATTTGTTGGAGAAGTATCAAAAATACATAAATAATAACTATTATCCGTCAGGTATTTTGGAATAAACTTCTTTTGTAACTCTAACTGCCAATCAGCCAACCACGCTTTTCTACTTGTTGGAAATGGCACACGAATTATCCATTCCCATAAATTTTCTCTCACGCTAACGGGTGACTTACCTAACCACGCTCGCTTAAAACGAGTACGTCTGCTAGAGGAAAACAAATCTAAAGGAGATGACCATGAACTTAAATAATGCGTTTCATACCCTAAATTTGCTAAATACTCCGCAATATAATTAATCCC
>QNER01000837.1 GCA_003646175.1 Candidatus Parabeggiatoa sp. nov. 1 | reverse complement strand
TTTAATTTTTTGTGATGCTATCGCTTGGTTTTGGCGATAGTATCACTACCGGGGTTTAGTTTTTGCTATTGCTTTTTTTGGCGATAGTATCACTACCGGGGTTTAATTTTGTGATGCTATCGCAAAACCAAGCGATAGCATCACGAAGCGATAGCATCACGGCTTGAACATTTATCAGGAGGCAAAAATGACCCACTGTAAAACGTGGACTTCAATCACCGCCAGTTTGTGCCTATTATGCTTTACTGTGCAGGGGGCCGACAAAACCTTCTGGCAAGGTGAAAGTGGTGGCCTAAATATCCACTGGAAAAAGAAAGATATTACCGCCACTGACAAAGAGGGGCAAGTTGTGTTTTCAGCGGCTGACATGGCAAAACAAGCCTTTGAAACCGATTTTTTGGAAGAAGGTGCCGACTACCAATATACTCGCTCTTTTGCGCTATTGTCAGTCGTTGGTAGCATTGCCAGTCTTGCAGATCAGGATTTTATTGAAGGGCCGAATCTGGCAGAGTCTTCGGCCGAAAGCCGATTTATCGCTATTGATCTCGCAAACTCCGGTAAAATCATGAAACTCACCGACTGTTTTGCAGAATCAGACATCCTCGACGCGCTGCTCGCTGATGCTGTGATTAAAAACGCACTGGCACAGACGGATTCAAAAACGCCAACCACGCTAATGGCACTTTATGAGGCCTTAGAATGGTCAGATATTACCGTAAAAGGCTGCGAATACTATCTACCTGCCGATTTTTTGAACCAATTTGCGTTTCATCACGCATCAAAAAACCAAGTGGCTATTCGTCTGAATCTGCTTAGTGCTAATGCCTGTCACGCGAAAAACCTTCAACTGGGCTTTTATCTGCCTATTCCCACCATGCTGAAACCGGCACTCAAAAAAGCTAAGCAGGGCAAAGTTGGCTTTTTAATGAGCCAGAAAATCGCAGACGGAAAAAGCACAAACCTGTCTTTTTCTACAGCAACTTATGCTCGCAAACAAGTCAAAATCAAAGAACAACCAAACACAAGCGCGTCTTTTTCTATAGCGACTTCTTCTCACAAAAAGGCCAATACCATCACCGTGGTACAAGGTGATACCTTGTACAGTATCGCCAAACGCTGTGGACATAGTCTCGATGAAGTCGCTGCTTGGAATAATTTGCAACCGCCCTATTCCTTGTCGCCGGGTAAAAATTTATTGATGATTCCAGCCGTCGATGTGCCAAACTCAAAGGATGAGGCTGCGATTCAGAACTTGGACTATCACACAATTGCGGTAGGCGAAACATTATATGGCATTGCCAGACGCTATGGTCATACTCTCAGTGAGATAGCTGCTTGGAATGATTTGCAACCGCCTTATCACTTGTCCATTGGGCAAAGATTGCGTGTTTCCAATCCTGTTGAAGAGCCAAAGTGGAGATGGACATACAAGAGTGCTATTCATCCCACATTACCTGAATTTGTGTTCAAGCTTGTCGGAGAACCAACCGAACCCAGTGTTGTCAAGGTGAAAACGATTGAAATCCATCGTGCTAATGAATCAATGCCTTTTCAAACACTGCAAACCTCTGCCACGCCTATTTTTAATGACAATGCCGTGGTGGGGTTTGAACTCGAAGACATGAACTTTGACGGCTATCGTGATATGCGCCTCATGGCGTTTTTGTCGGCAGGCCCAAATGTACCCTATTTATATTGGTTATTTGAACCACAAACCGGGCAGTTTGTCAGCAATTCCGCCTTTGCCGAGATAACCTCACCAGAGTTTGATGCCGAGAAAAAACAAATCATCTCTCATTGGCGAGATGGTGCTGCTCATTACGGTACCGACTACTATCAAGTTGTTGACGACAAACCAATTTTGGTACGACAAAAGGAAGAAATTTACCAAAACGACGAAACTAGGAAAGTGATAGTGCGCGAGCGTGTTGGGGACGAAATGAAAATCGTCTCAGAACCTACTCAGGAAGACAGTGAAATTTTTGGCAGTCTCTCCATGCCCTTTAACCCAGAGCAACGAGCCACCCACTATCAGCAAATTGCCCAAACACGCTTACAGAAAGCGTTAAGTTTGCCTGAACAAATGGATTTGACAGACTTTCTAGCGCGTGTCAAAGAAGAGGTGCCATCGCAACCAGAAATTGCCGCTGAATTAGCACTTTCCCACTTGCTATCATTACGCAAGTTTGTTGAACGAATAGACGTGGAGCAATCCAATGTGCCCATTTATCGCAGTTGGCTTGATAAGCAAAAACAACAATCCCTGATTTACTTTGATGAGATTCAAGGTGCATGGCATGTTGATTCCAAGCAGTTCTGGACACTACATGACACATTTTACCCGCTGCCCATCGCGGAAAGCATTGCTTGGGCTGGTGCTGAAAATCCGTTGGGTGGTGAATGTGAAGGTTTTTTTGGCTGCAATCTCAGACGACTGGATGAAACGACGGTGAAATACCTAAAGTACCATCCCAATGGGCAACGCGCCGAAGAGGCCGTTAATAAGATTGTCGAATTTGTCAGTGCCTACCGCACAGAAGCAGATATCATCCTTATCGAAGAAGACAAGGGTGATTTACCAAGGTTGTTTAGGGTACTTCGTACCACAGTTGAGAGGACGACTCATCCGAAAAAGGACAGTGTACTCAGTCAAATAGACAAATTACAACAACTTGTTGCACAAACGCCCGTGCTTCAATAGCGTCTGAGAAATCCGATTTCTTGAAGAAATCGGATTTTTTACAACACTGCTCATATTTTTTGAATACGACAAAAATCCTATTTTTATGAAACACTAGTCTATTGAGAATCGCCCATGTATCAAAAAAGGCAGTATTCAAAACTGGGACTTTTTGCCCTACTTATCACCGTTTTGCCCATACCAGTTGCGGCAGATGGTATAGGATTGACATGGAACGGAGGATTTCTATTACCGAGTCTCAAAGGTAAAGAAAAAGGAATTATTTTGGGGGGCAATGGACTTTATGGTTTATTTGCCACAGTGAGTCCGCTTCGTTTGGAAGTGGGTTTGGGAACATTTTTTACCGGGGGAACGGTACCTAAAGCTTGTTGTTCATCCGCCGCGGCTGGATTCTTTGTTGAGAGTTATTCTGCTTATGCAGAAATTGGTTTAAGAACGCCAGTTTTTTCTGATGATGTCAAGATTGGAGTGGTTGCCGGGCGTGATTCTTACTTAGATGTGGGTATCGAGGTGGATGGGGGATATTATTTCGGCTTTGAACTATTTTTGGGGCAAGAAGAATATCTCAAACTGAGATACCAATCTTATATAGGTGACAGTGACTTTGCTCACCAAATTATTTTTGGTTTAGGCATTGAATTTAACTGATTATTTCTTTTGGAGCGCAAGGTTCGCCTTGCACTCCTAGCTAATAAAATCAGCTATCGACTTTACATGTCCTTATACAGTTCAAGGACTTCTTGCAATTTGTCATAACCCAAGAGGTTACGCATGGTGTCCCGACAATCTATCTTGAGTTCCGCAATTTCCCTGCGTTTTTTCAGCAATTCATCCAATTTAGCCATCATCTCTTCCTTAGTAGCACCGTTAAGTGCAGCCTCATGAAGTGCTTTTTCGCCATCCCTAATAGACATGGCGAGTTCTTTCACGATGGGACGGTGTTTTTCCATCCAATCTGCCACGCTTTGTTTCTGTTCTTCGGACAATGCCAGCATGTCCTGATTCTTCACAATGACGCGCATCAAATTGGGCAAAGGATGAGCGTGCTTGACAGCCGCCATGAGTTTCGCTTTGTCCATGTCAGCGGCATGCACTGAGCCAAACGCAAAAAGTAACATGAGAGCAGAACAAACAATTTTTTTCATGGGTTTATCCTTCTGATTTTCAGTCAAGTTGACACGTAATGACAATGTACAAAGTATTCATAGCCCAAACTAAAGTTTGGACTCCTAAAAACTATTGGACTCCTAAAAATACCATCGAACATTGTCGGGGAACATCATATCACAATGATGCGTAAAACTACCTCAGTTTGACTTACCACCTATCAGTTTTCCGTCAACACCGACTCTGTGTAACTCAGTGTCACTCTGTGAACTCTATTCGAGGTTCAAGTTTTGGCGCGCCAAAACTTGAACCTCGAATGTTAAAAAAATATCACCGCATAAAAACTCAGGCATCCAAATTCACCACCGACAGCGCGTTCTTTTCAATAAACTCGCGTCTAGGTTCAACTTGATCGCCCATCAACGTGGTAAAGATTTCATCACTGGCAACCACATCCT
>QNER01000836.1 GCA_003646175.1 Candidatus Parabeggiatoa sp. nov. 1 | reverse complement strand
TTGCCCTCAGTTAGAAACCTTCAAGGTTTTGGAAACCTTGAAGGTTTTGCCCTCAGTTAGAAACCTTCAAGGTTTTGGAAACCTTGAAGGTTTTGCCCTCAGTTAGAAACCTTCAAGGTTTTGCCCTCTTTCCCCTTAAACCATCCTATCAAGTTCCAATAATTTATTGATCAAAGTGGTTGAAAGTACATGTAGTTCTGTGATAAGTGCGTTAGCCTCGGTTTCATCACCAGCCTGTTTTTTTTCCAAAGCTCGATAACCCAATACATGAAAGCGCTCGTGAGGTTCAAGTAAACTGTCAAATACATTTTTGGCTTTGCTGTTTGCCATGGTAGCAACTTCGGCTGCACCTTCATTATAGAGCCATAGCCCTAATTTACAGTCTCGGTGGCTTGTAGCCTGAAAATCGGATTCTCCTTTAATGACAGCATCCATCTTTTTTAGATACTGAACATGATCATTGAGACGCTTTATAAAAAATGCTTTTTTTGCCATTTAAAAACCTCGCTTTGGATTAATTGGAAATTCTACCTGCTTACATTATCGATTTGATGGATTCTGCGGCACGCTTAATATCCAAAAAAACTAATCCGAGCTTGGCTGAAGATTGAGTGACGACACAGACGACAGTGTCAGGCCCCGCATGAGTCATTAACACATAGCCATTATCACCTTTGATAAGCACTTGTTCTAAATTACCTCGTCCTAATTCATAAGATGTGCGTTCACCCAAAGAAAGCATAGCTGCGGCCATAGCACCGATACGATCTTCATCCATCTCGCTAGAAAGGATTGAGGCCATCACTAATCCATCGGTAGAAATCGCGGCCGATGCTTGTATGTCGGCCGAGGTACCGTTGAGTTCACTCAATATCGATTTCAGCATTTCTTCACGCATTTTTTCAACTCCTTTACCGTTTATCAGTTAATAGTGGTCAGTTATCAGTTATTCGTTAGAAGAATTTCGTGAGTGCTGTACACTAACCACTGTTTGGTTCTGTCGCACCATTTAAGGGGGTAATGGGTAATAGGTAATGGGTAATAGGTAATTGGTTAATAGGTTAATAGGTAATAGGTTAATAGGATAGTCCCAGGGGCGTTGCCACGGGCGTAGATAATGCGCCCCGTTGGGGCTAGGTTTTAAAGCCCCGAAGGGGCGAAATTAATATAGCCAGTGTAACTACCTGGCTCAAGCTATCTACCTGGCTCAAGCTTTGCACAACCCAAATTTCTATCGTGCGTGCCATTATCGTCAAACCCTTTTTAATGAGATCGAGGATAAAGAGTTTTTGTGCAAAAAAAAATGGTCGACTGTAAAAAACCCGCGAAATTAACGGATACTATCCCTAAGAAGGGATAGCATCCGTTTCGTTACGTTATTTTTCTGAAAATCTATAGATATCGATGCCATTACCAAAGCCCTCCACAAAATCCGTTACAATCAGAAATTTTACTCAGCAGTTTTCAATTCAAAGCACACTTGGCCTTCAATGTTTTCACTAATGCTCAGGCTATACCCGGTATGGGTGAGATGTTTGGCAACGTGATAAAGGCCAATGCCAAATCCATCACGGGAGGAAACGGGTTGGCTAAATAAATTGTTAAAAATTTCATCGGGGATGGGGCTACCATCGTCGCATACTATGAGTTTTAGGTTACGTTGATGGATGTGCAACGACACATCAATATGGAGTTCGGGCTCACGCTTACGTTTCATCAGCGCGTTTTGTAACAGATTTTCTGACACATTATCAAATAAATCTTCGGGAATGAGTACATTCTCGGTATCAATTTTGTGGTAAAAATCAATCTGACTTTTGCGATAACGGGCCTTTATATTGCTCCACCATAGGCTGACTGGCACATTTGAATAGGAAAACTCAGCCGGTTTTTGTAATTTGTCCAACGTGCGTTTTAAACGTTGGGTTAGATGGGGCAATTGGCCTTGTAACAATTTTTGGGTCGTGTCAAATTGCGTGGGTTGGGAAGTTTCTATCACTGACGTAATCGCATGTAAAGATTGTAACAAGTTTTTGATGTCATGGGTCACTTTGGCGCCGGTTTCGTGAATCGCCTGTAGGTGCGCTTGTTGAGCAAAGGCTGCTTCACGGCGTTTAGCTTGGTGAAAATGTTCTAGCAATTGTATTAATATTTTTATCTGAAAATAATGGCTGCCGTTGATCCGGTAATGGGCATAGACAGTGACTTCAATTGCTTGCACGGTGATGATGACTTTTTTTCGATCTTGATAACCGAGTATATCTTCGCCATATGGGGAATGCCAAGCAATCCCCGATACCCAAGGTATCGTTTCAAGTTGCTCAAAACCGGCACGTAAAAATTCTTGGGGGGTGAAATTTTTATAATTGTGAGGTTGGGCAAGATTGTCGATCCATTGTTCAAAGGCATTGCCAATATTCAGCAAATGCCGCGTCCACAATGGTTCAACACTTTCTTCCCCAGCAAAAACGACCCACAGCCAACTGATCATCAAAATAAATAGAGCTATGGCTAAAGACATTTGAAAGATGGCGAGCAGTAAATTGATGTTTCCCGAATAGTGGATGACTAAACTGCCCAATATCATAATGATCATCAGCATAGATACGGTTAAACCATGAAAAAAATCAATATAATAGCGGTGTTCATGGTTGTCATCGGTAGAAATAAACAAGAATGTCAGTGGCATACTCAAGAGTATGTAATTGAGCAGTAACAGGCTATCCGGTGCAAATTGGTAGAGCAGAGCTAATTCCTCTATGACAAACAATTGAGGTAGATTGACGATAAATATTTCTAAGCTCAAAAAAATGATGGTTACGAGGTTGACGATTTTATCAATGGGTTTGACTAAATCGCGTCCCCCCATTAAACCCAGCAATATGATTTGCCAAAGTGTCATTAACCATGTTTGGGGAAAAACAATAAATAAGGCAATGACTGTGCCAAGTAAAACCATATTTCTGAAATGATAGGTTTCTAGCCTACTCCGGAAAGGTTGCCACAATATAAAAACACCAAAATGAATCAACAACACAACGCGCTTCAGATGTTCTGGAAAGGGTAGAGCCAAAAAATCCCACCACAGTACAATGTGCAATGTGATTAACATCAAACCAAGTAAGCGATGTTCATGTTTGGGTGGGATAAATGAAATTGAGTGATGGAACATTATTTAGATTGTCCGGTGGAGTGAAAAATTGATGGGCTTCCAAACTAAAGTTTGGACTCCGCTACAAATTACTGAAAATCGAAAAAAATTGATGAGACAAATTCTCACCCTCGCCGCTTTGGTGGTGCAAGAAGCCTTACGCACCCGCTTTTTTGCCGTTATTATCTTATGGTTGTTCATTGGTTTCGGGTTAGCTTTGTTTGTAGGGCAAGTTGCCATTATTGAACGCATCGATTATCAAAGCAGCCTATTAGCGGCTTTTTTGCGGCTGGGTGCGGTGTATATTGTGAGCTTATTTGTTATTACCAGCATGGTGCATGAGTTCAATAACCATATAATATACGTGTGGTTATCGTTACCTTTGCCGCGCAGCGCGTATTTTCTTGGCAAATTCAGTGGATTTGTGCTAGTAGCGTGCATTACGGCTATTTTGTTCGGTGCGGCTTTGTTGGGCTATGCCCCCTACCAACAAGTGGGATTATGGACAGTATCTTTATTTTGCGAATTGCTAATAATCACGGCATTGAGTTTATGGTGTGTACTGACTTTTTCTCAAACGATTCAAGCCTTTAGTGCGGTATTAGGATTTTATATTTTGGCACGCAGTATCAATGCGATCCAATTGATGGCCAGTGGGCCGCTGAATGATTCGCAATCGTGGGTAGATCAATTTATTAATGGTTTAATTGAGTTGTTGACCATGCTGTTGCCTCACTTAGAGCGTTTTACTCAATCAGAGTGGTTAGTTTACCATACTGGTCATTTTGATCATTTGGTAGAGATTGTTGTGCAAACCATTATTTATGTGATCCTGCTGGTAGCGCTGAGTTTATTTGATTTATATCGAAAAAATTTTTAACAGATACTATCCCCCGAAAAGAAGGGATAGCATCTGGGGTGATGAATAGTATCCGTCACAATGAACGTTTTAACAGATACTATCCCCCGAAAAGAAGGGATAGCATCTGTCGCGGTTTTTGTTCCTAGTACAGCAATCACTAAGTTCGCATAAGACTTTTTTAGATTGCTTTGCCCCTGAAAGGGGCTGACATACCAGCCTAGGGCAACGCCCTAGGATTTATGGGTTTAGAATTTCAGCCC
>QNER01000835.1 GCA_003646175.1 Candidatus Parabeggiatoa sp. nov. 1 | reverse complement strand
TTAAGTGAATTATAAGCGGTGAATCGGCGCAACAACTTTCTCCTGCCGCAGTGCCTTCATGAGACCATAAACCATCACCAACATAACAAACGAGAAAGGCAACGCGGCCGTAATTGATGCAGTCTGCAAGGCCTGCAATCCACCCAAGGTGAGCAACACCCCAGCAACCGCGCCTTCGCCAACTCCCCAAAATACACGGTATCTTACCGGTGGTTCCTCATGACCTATTGACAAGATAGTGCAAATCACCAAAGTTGCTGAATCAGATGATGTAATAAAATAGGACGCAATCAATATCGTCGCAAGCCCGGCTGCGATGGTCCCTATGAAACCCACATCCATTTTCTCAAAGGTTGTGTACAATGCAACAGTCATATTCTTATTGACTGCTTCAATGATGCCGGCTTGACCAATCGCAGCCACCGTTTTATCCGCTTCATTAACAATGGTATGGAACAATTCCAGGTGCAGTGCCGTACCACCAAGTAACGTGATCCAAACAAAAGCCAGTGTGGTCGGAACCAGCAAAACGCCAATGATGAACTCACGGATTGTGCGACCACGCGATATGCGTGCAATAAAGATACCGACAAACGGTGCCCACGCGATCCACCAAGCCCAATAGAAGGTCGTCCAACCGGACTGCCAGCCGGTATTCTTATAAGTATCTGTCCAGAGACTTAATGGAATGATGGCTGCTAAATAGTCGCCAGTATTTTGTAGCAACGAGTTGAGCAGGTAGGAGGTGGGGCCCCATACCAAGAAAAAAACTAACAAGAGAATGCTTAGCCCCAAGTTAAACACACTTAAAATCTTCACACCCCGCCCAACCCCAGAAACCACAGACCATGTTGCAATGACGGTTACCACTGCAATTAAAATGATTAAGCTCAAAGGGAAAGGCTTCGGGAATTCTTTCGTCGCCACCTCGACACAGGCTGGTTTTTCGGTTTCAACCGCCAGCGTGGCGCATTGTTGAGCAACGTAACTTTCTTTCGCCGCATTCTCAATAGAGGCATAAGATTTATATTTAAACAAATGAGCTAATCCCGTATCCATTTGCTGTGCGCCAAGGGCTAGCGAGGTTGCCAAGCCAAAGACGGTGCCAAATACCGCGAGAATATCTACCGCGTGACCGATAGGCCCATAAATTTTATCCCCAATCAGAGGATAAAGTGCGGAACGAATAGTAAGCGGTAATTTTTTGCGGTAAGCGAAGTAGGCGAGTGATAAACCCACAACGACGTAAATCGCCCAAGGATGCAAACCCCAATGCAAAAAGGTAAGACGCATAGCCACTTCGGCAGCCTCTGGTGTCAAGCCTTCCGCAATAAATGGGTTACTCTGAAAATGGTATATGGGTTCTGCAATACTGTAAAATACCAACCCAATGCCCATGCCAGCACTAAACAACATGGCAAACCATGAAAAATAGCTAAATTCTGGTTTTTCATCATCATCACCAAGGCGCACATTTCCGTAGCGGCTCAACATCAGCCAAATAACAAAGAACAAGAAAAATGCTACAACACCAATGTAATACCAGTTAAGTCCCGATATAATATAATTCTTTAGAGTATTAAATGTGTTAGTGGCCAGTTCCGGCTTCAGTGTCCCGAAAAGCACGAAAATGACGACGACCATTATTGAGAACAACGCCACCGTCGGGTTCAGGCCTTTAAAAAGTCCAGATTCAGCACGATATGCTTTCATAATAAGTTTATCAGTCTCCAGTATGCACAACCTATTCACTCGCCCCCCCCCAATGCCCATCAAAATAAAGGGCTACTCAAGCGAGGGGTGGAGATGAATTTCCAAGCAAATGCGCTATTCCTCTTTCTTGACAATACAAGCATCCTCAATTGGTTCATCCAAGAGCCACTTATCGACTTTTTCACGGTTCTCGTTCACCCAACGCTCAGCGTTTTGGTAAGGATCAGCACTTTGTTTCGAGTTCCACACCATCACCTCTGCCATGTCAGCTGGTGTCCAGCAAAAGTTATTCAGCACACGATAAACTTCTGGCATCTCTTCTTTCAATCCTTTACGCACAATGGTAGCAACGTGTTCCTCCTGACGGTTATCTTTGGGCTTATAAATACCTTTAGTATCTTCAAGGTATTTTAATTCCCACCGGGAAAATTTCCAGTGAGGTGTCCAGCCCGTTACCACTATCCATTCATTTTTTTTGATAGCCTTGCCTAAGGCAGCCGTCATGGTAGTGCCGCTACCTTTCACTAGGCTAAATTTGCCCAGTTCATACTCATCCATGACTTGCTTGGTTTTATTCATCAAGCCTGAGGCTGGATCAATACCAATGATTTTTCCTTTAAACATCTCCGCATTGGCATTGAGTTCTTCAATAGAGTTGATGGTCACATATTGAGGTACAACCAAGCCAATCTTGGTACCTACAAGGTTAGGTCCCAGATTCTCCACCCTATCTTTCATCACCTCCCAATAGAGTTCGTGAGTCGTAGGCAACCACGCAGCCACATGGCCGTCGACATCGCCACTAGCAACGGCTTGCCACATCCATACCGCCGTGACCGGCATAAGATTGACCTCGTAGCCCAATTCTTCCAAAACCACTTTGATCACGTTGGCACTTGCCACTTCACTTGACCACTCAACGTAGGTCAGTTCAATTTCATTTTCGTCCTGTGCATGGACCAAAGTGCTCTCTAAAGTACCCACCACAGCTAGAGTGGCAAAAATACCATTGAGTACCCGTTTCAAAATACTTGTCATTAAAAATTTCCTCCGTCAAAATTGGGAACTACGCAAAAGTTTTTCTAGAAAAACGTTTGCCCAGATATTAATGCACAAAAACTTTAGACGCGATTGGGAATTGGTTAGGCAACTCCCAAAATTTAATAAACCACCAATGGTATATTATTATTTGGGAGTTGCCTTATTCCAAATTCCTACCAAACGAAAACTTGTCCGGCCTTTGATAATCCGGTTGGTTTTTACGGCTAAAAAAAAGTATGGCAGGAATCATCGCTGATACCTTTTGTCAGAAAAGTGGCTCATCATCAAGGTAGGCAACGATTGCTTCAAGTGTCAGTCATCCTTGTTGTTTCGAGAATGAGCCAGGCGAATGAATTCATGACGGTTTTAATCATCTGTTGATGAACGAAACCATTATTTCTTGCGAAAATGCAGAATACCCCAAGACAGATAACCTTTCTTACCCGATTCAATCCAATGACGAAGACCCACTTTCATAGGCTCAAGATATTCGCAAGAACATATCTTCAGTATTTCGTTGTAGCGAGCTTCCAATTCCTGTAAAACGCTGTCATAATGACTGACTAAATGTTCTGTCATTTCAATGACTTGAACCTTTTCAAAGCCAAGTTCTTCGGCAGTTTTAGTGTAAAAACCAATGGAACTCATTGAATAAAGATGGAGTCGATCTAAAACGGGTTGCAAAACACCTTCGGGGCAATTATCGCTTTGCATCGGATCGGTAAAAATGAACTCACCCCCCGGTTTGAGGACGCGCTTAACTTCTTCAAGCACTTTGCGGCGATTGCCGCTGTGCAAAATAGCATCTTGAGACAAAACCACATCATATTGCTGGTTTTCTGATGGAATGGCTTCAAAGTTTCCCTCTATCACCCGAAGTTTGTCGGCGACATCCTGCTCTTGGTTCAATTTGCGATTACGTTGGTTTTGAGCTTCGCTCAGATTCAGGCAGTCAACGTGACAACCCGACGATTTTGCTAAATAACGAGCCGGCCCCCCATACCCCGCACCTATATCCAGTACCTGAGTAGACTCATTCAAAGTGAGCAAAGATGCAATCTTTTGAACGGTGCGATGGCTCGCATCGAAAATGGAATCGTTTTCTTTTTCGTAAAGGCCAATATGAATGTCTTCACCGCCCCAGATAGCGGCGTAAAAGTTATCCGCATCATCACTATTGTAATAAGTCCGGGCAGTTTCTACAGTAGTAGAATATTCTGATGTCATTTATTGACTTTCTCCATTTTTTTTGTTCATATTTCTTCTCGGCGACGTGAAAAGTCAGGAAAACCAACCACCATCATCAGAATCTGCACATAATTCTTGCGTCGCGGATAGCTATTCAGATTGTGGAATCCGTCGAAATTCGTCGCAAAAATTGGCTAAACCGTCATCCAGATAGCAATTTTATAGACAAACATGGACATATCCACGTAATGAGGCAGACATATCACACATCTGTGTATAAGGGAGGTATCAGCCCTTGATACATTCGCCTAATGGAAGCTAAGCTTACTTT
>QNER01000834.1 GCA_003646175.1 Candidatus Parabeggiatoa sp. nov. 1 | reverse complement strand
TTATTTAACCGATTGCGAAATACCAGCAGACGGTGCATAAAGGGGGTGGAAAGAACGTAGCGCGCCATGATGGGGCTGTCGCTGTATACCATGAATTCGCGTTCAAATGCTGGGTTTGTTAACTCAACTAATTTCAGGTGTGCTGTTTGTGCTATCCAAGGTTGCGACTTTTTCCTAACAAATCGGCTTAAAAAACTGGGTTTAACGTATTTGGGTAAAATTACCGTGATGCCTTCAAAATCTATGTGAAAATCAAAGATGAAGAACAGTCCCTTAAACAGGGTGTTGTAGTGACTATCACCCTGGCTGTCGGTTTCATATTCTTCTGCTTTGACTTCAGACCATTTCACCGCTGTCTTTCCCAGTGTGCCTTCAACGTAATCTTCTCCCGTCCACTGATCAATGGCGCGCCCGTACATATCTTCAAAAAATCTGCTGGCTTGAAATTCTTCGCGGGGGATTTTTTTCTCCGCTTCATAAGTCAGGTTTTCATCAATAAACGTGGTGATACCGCCAACAATCTCTTTTTTGAAATTTTGCTGATAAGGTGAAATTGCCAGACTATAAAAAAATTTTACCCCCAAAGTCAGGATTATCATAATGATAATTGACGTTAGCACCCAAAATTGACTACCTTGGTACGTCGCTATGACGATGATTAAAAAGAGTAACAGCACGACATAAACTAAAGACATTTTGTCAGAAAAAAATAGTAGCCACACACTGATGAATGTCATCACAATCATTAACTCTAGTGTCCAATTATCATCCCATGCCATCAAGGAGGCTGCAAATATCATTAGCACCCCGTAGCTGATCAGAACAAGTATAAGACTCCGAACAATGCTTTTACGTTGTTTTTCAAATATGATCAACTTGGGTTTCAAATTGGTTTCGTAAAATACTTTAAATTCTTCTTGGTTTGCCATGTTTGCCATTGTTGTTTTGGAAATTTCTTTGTAATGAACAAAACATCAAATAAAAATACGTTGTTGATTGAAGGACTTGCAAAACTGCTTGAAAATGGGTATTGGTAATAGGTAATTAATTTCACAAGCCATAACGGATAGTATCCTACTCGATGGGATGCTATCCGTGAAGTTATTTATTTGAACATCTATATAGACAAAAGATTAGCAATTAGTCAAAAACCCATATCCGCAAAAGTTGGAGCGATGCTATTAAAGTTTTTTTTGGCAAAAAAAAATTTAGCCGCGAACCCAACTACCCAAAAATCTCAGAAGTTTGGCAAACATCGAAAGGTTTCGGCTCAAAGGATTTTTCTGGAAAGCTATAACCCACCGTTAGCACTCATTTGTTTCCAAATTGGCAATTGATGGTTGTTGCTGACACTGAGCGCATTGTCCCTTCAATTCAATCGTTTGCTTTTCCACCCTAAACCCCAATTGTTGTGCATGTTGCACCATGTCAGCATTAATCAACGGCGCATCAAATTCAGCGGCATTGCCACAGCCTTCGCAAATTAAAAATTGTCCAATATGCGGCGCATCGGGATGCCAACAGCCAATAAAAGCGTTCAAGGATGCCAGCCGATGTATCAAACCCTGCGCCAACAAAAAATCAAGGGCACGATATACCGTAGGGGGGGCAACACGTCTTTGCTGTTCGTTATGTAAATTCTTTAATATCGTGTAAGCCCCCAAAGGTTTGTGACTTTGCCAAATCAGTTTTAAGACTTGATGACGTAATGGTGTCAAACGCACACCGCGTTGTTGGCACAAGCCAACGGCTTTTTCCAAGGCTTGCCCAATACAATGGGCATGATTATGGGCAGTTTCTGTAAAAGCTAAAGGCGTAGCCGATTTTGACATGATGCAAATTCCTTATTGGGAATTGAAAATGAAGGATTAAAAATGGTTTTTTCCCTTTTATAGTTTGATCGATAAATAATTTCAGTTAGTCGTAGGGTGGGCAACGTCTTTTTGTTGCCCACCTGTTGCCTCATTGATGACATGCTGTGTGAGTTGATGCCAGGTTAGTAATGTTATAGTCGTAGCCACCCAACGTCTTTTTGTTGCCCACCGGTTGCCGGCCCCAAAATATGTCACACCATCAGTGGTGGGCAATAAAAACACATTGGGTGGCTACACTTCTACATCAAATGGAAGTCACACTCATTGATGACATGCTGTGTGAGTTGATGCCAGGTTAGTAATGTTATAGTATAACATTTTAATCAGGACACAGAGAGGAACTTTGAGTGTTAACATATCTTAAGATTAGCGACAAAAAAATGTTTTTCCCACACACCCGTAAATCCCCTCTATCGATGGGGATGAGAGGGGTTGGGGGTGTGTTAATAGGCACATTGTTGACTTTAACGGCACAAGCTAATAGCACCGCCCCGGTGCCGCATGTTGTTGTGACAATCAAACCGATCCATGCTCTCGCCAGCGGCGTTATGGATGGGGTGGGCACACCACATTTGCTGTTGCAAGGGGGCGAATCTCCACATAGTTACAGTCTGCGGCCGTCACAAGTCAAACAATTACACGCAGCCGATTTGTTGATTTGGGTGGGCCCGGCTGTGGAGATATTTTTAGAAAAAACCATCACTACGCTCAGTGACAAAACCAAACGTCTGCGTTTACTCAAGGTGCAAGGTTTAACTTTATTAAAAGTACGCAAGGGCGGTGCTTGGGAAACGCATGATCATGACGATGCTCACCACGAGGCTTTTGATGTCGATCCCCATATTTGGCTTGATCCTCACAACGCTAAAGTCATAGTGCAAGCCATTGCACGCGCTTTGAGTCAGATTGATGCCAATAATGCCACCCACTACACAGCAAATGCGACACGCTTAATGAAGTGCCTTGATCAACTTGATCAGGATTTAACACATCAATTAGCACCGGTTAAGGATTTACCTTATTTAGTATTCCACGATGCCTATCAATATTTTGAGCATCGTTATGGACTGACGGTGGTGGGTGCCATTAGCCTATCACCAGAAATCCGTCCCGGTGCCAAACGCTTGCGTCAATTACGTGCCCGTCTTAAAAACCAGCAAGTCCGTTGCGTTTTCAGTGAACCGCAATTTGAGTCGGCCTTAGTTGCTACCCTCATAGAAGACACGTCGGTACGGCGCGGGACATTGGATCCGTTGGGGGCCGAATTAGCGGCGGGTACAAGTGTCTATGTTACCCTGTTACGCAATCTGGCTAAATCGCTCAAACAATGCTTGGCTCTACCAGAAAAAGTTCAATAAACCAATGCTTTATTTGGTGCCGCACACGGAATAGATATGGATTCCGTGTGTGGCATTAACGATTAAAATTTATGAATATCATTGATTTAGACAAATACGCCACTGAGCTTGGCGCACGTTTACAACAAAACGGTTTGTACCTAGTCACGGCTGAATCTTGTACTGGCGGATGGGTAGCTCAAGCTGTGACAGCCATTTCTGGTAGTTCTGCGTGGTTTGATAGGGGATTTGTAACCTATTCTAACGCTGCTAAACAAGAACTCTTAGGTGTGCGTCCGGAAACATTAGTAAAATACGGAGCTGTGAGTGAGCAAACCGTATTAGAAATGGTCAATGGGGCTTTGGCACACAGTCAAGCCCAAGTGGGGGTGGCGATTAGTGGTATTGCAGGGCCTAGTGGTGGAACACCCGATAAAGCCGTTGGTACAGTTTGGATTGCCTACGCTTTTCCCGATAACACTTACGCACAACATAACCATTTTAGCGGAGATCGTAGTCACATTCGTGAGCAAGCGGTAATAACCGCTTTGCAAAAGTTATTGTATGGGTTGATTGCTTAGGCATCCATCATTCGGTTGTCATTTTAAGGGTTCGATCCCAAATTGTGGTTTCTACGACTTGGTGATTAAACTAAAATAATCGTAACGACTCAGCCCTGAAAGGGCGCTTTATTAAAGCCTAGGGCAGCGCCCTAGGAACTTGCGCGCCATTTCAGCACCTGGGGCGTTGCCCCAGGCTATAATAATTCGCACACTTCGGTGCTGAGTGAGTAGTTATGAAATATTTTGGTTATCAACTTGTTAAGATTTCTCTGTTCATCGATCTGACACTATCGCTTCGGGTTTTCGTTCAGGCACTTGATTTCGGGCGCATTCCCATTTTCCGGGTAATTACCTCAAAAACACCAAAGCTTTGATTTTATTAGGTTTGAGATTTTACCCCGACTACAGAAAATCGCGTCAAAAACACCAAAGCTTTGATTTTATTAGCTTTGATATTTTTCCCCGATTTTGAAAATCGCTCAAAAACACCAAAGCTTTGAT
>QNER01000833.1 GCA_003646175.1 Candidatus Parabeggiatoa sp. nov. 1 | reverse complement strand
GGTGACGGCGTTAACTGAGGATGTCGTGCCGGGCGCAATGTCGATGTTGGAAACGAAGGCTGCTTTAGCGACGCTCAGCAATGAAGTGGCGGAGTTTGTTACCACTGGCGACTCCCAACATCACGGACATGTCATGGAATCTATGTCCAAAATTCAAGCCAATGTGGAAAAACACACGGCTCACGAAACCCACATCGGTGAAGAGGAACGCAAGGTGGCGCAGAATATGGAAACTCGCGCTAAAGATATCATCGGTTTGGCTAAACAAGTCATTCAATTAAAGGAAACCGGGGGCGCAGACCAGAAAATGGATGCGCTCCAGCGTCAAATCCATCTTAAGGGTGAGGAGTTGGCAGCAATCCTCCTTGGGCATGTCAATATCCATCTTGGCGAGTTGGAAATAACCCAGACTCAGATTCGTCACGCTTATGAAAAGGGCATTTTTTATGTGTGGATTGCCATCATTAGTGCTGTCTTATTGTCGATAGTCGTGGGTTTGAAGATGTCCCTCGCTATTTCAAACCCCATAAAATACGCAGCTGAAATTGCCATGAATGTGGCTAAAGGTGATTTTTCAAAATCGATTGAAGAAAAATACCAAAACCGACGTGACGAAATGGGTTATTTATTTCAAGCACTGGAAAAGATGATCCATGATATCAAAACCCTCGTCACGACACTGGCTAAACAGAAAGATGAAGCTTTGCGTATCAGTCAGGCACTCGATCATGTGACAACAAGCGTCTTGATTGCTGATACCGATAACAAGGTGATTTACGCCAACGAGTCCGCA
This sequence comes from Candidatus Parabeggiatoa sp. nov. 1, assembly GCA_003646175.1. Taxonomy (GTDB): domain Bacteria; phylum Pseudomonadota; class Gammaproteobacteria; order Beggiatoales; family Beggiatoaceae; genus Parabeggiatoa. The sequence continues at coordinate 3,493 of QNER01000833.1, read as the reverse complement.
CAAAAATGCTTTCAACAATTGGAGGCGTTGATACGCCAAGAGATACCTTATTTCCAAGCGAAAAACTTATTAGGCATGTCCATTGATAGATTTCATCAACAAGCGGTATCTCAAGCAGAATCTGAGCAAGACAGCACCAAAATGAACCACACACGGGTGACTTTGGGCAGCTTAAAGCTAGATATTAGCATTACACCGGTGATGAATGCTGAAGGGCAACACTTAGGTTCGGTGACAGAATTTCATGATCGCACGCTAGAAATAGCCACCGCGCAAGAAATCAATGCCGCTATGTCGGCAGCCTTGGCTGGTAATTTTGATCAACGTGTCAATATCACCGATAAAACCGGCTTTTTCAAAACGTTCAGTGGGGTACTCAATCAAATGTTAGATTATATTGAGCATATGATTGAGGAACTTCGGCATGTTTTTGCGGCTATCGCCTGCGGTGATTTGAGCCAAACTATTACCAAAGACTATACTGGCTCCCTAGAACAACTGAAAACGGATGTGAATACCACTGTAACAAAACTCGTCAAGGTGATAAACACGGTTAAACAAACTGCTAATGTGGTGAATATGGCAGCAGCCGATATTTCCCAAGGCAATACCAGTTTAAGCCAACGCACGGAAGAACAGGCTGCGTCTTTGGAAGAAACCGTGGCAAGTATGGAAGAAATGACGACCACCGTGCAACAAAATGCCGGTCATGCGGAAACGGCGAACGAACTGGCCGCCAGTGCTTGCGATCATGCTGAACAGGGCGGAAAAGTGGTGGGTTCTGCGGTAGCGGCGATGACTGAAATTAGTAAGAGCAGTAAAAAAGTCGCTGATATTATTGGGGTGATTGACGAAATTGCTTTTCAAACTAACTTGTTAGCTTTAAATGCGTCGGTAGAAGCCGCTCGTGCCGGTGAGCAAGGGCGCGGCTTTGCGGTGGTGGCTCAAGAAGTGCGTCATCTTGCTGGGCGGAGTGCTGATGCCGCTAAGGAAATTAAAGGCTTGATAAAAGACAGCGTTAGCAAAGTTGAGGAAGGGACACGTTTAGTCAATCAATCGGGTTCGACTCTAAAAGAAATTGTGGTTGCTGTTAAGAAAGTCAATGACATTATTAGCGACATTGCGGCTGCGAGTCGAGAACAAACGGCCGGTATTCAGCAAGTCAATAAAGTCGTTGCTCAATTGGATGATATGACTCAGCAAAATTCTGCTTTGGTGGAAGAAGCGGCTACCGCGAGTGCCACGATGAAGGAACAAGTTCAAACGCTGAAAGAACAAGTTGCTTTTTTCCAGACAACTGATGACAGTACCTTTGATGATGTTATGGTGCCAAAACCGGTTGCGCTTCTAGAACGGCTACCGAAGCCAGATTCTCAACAACCCGTTAAGAACATTCCCAGCCAAACTGCCCAGTTTGATGAACAGGAATGGGAAGATTTTTGATTGAAGGGACGTATTTCTATTTTTCCGCAATGTTCTATTGACGGGTACAGGAGTCCAAGATTTATCTTGGAACTGCCCAAACTAAAAACGACGCTAAAGTTTCGCTTCGCTAAACTTTAGCGTCGTTTGGACTCCTGTATTTTCAAATTAACGACGCATACACACAGGACAATCCGGGTTTTTCACCAATTTGATATGGTTAAATTCCATGTTGAAGCCATCAAGCAATAACACCCACCCGGTTAGCGTTTCACCCACCTTCATAATCAGTTTCATTGCCTCCAACGCTTGCAAGCTGCCAATAATACCCACCATAGGTGCCAATATCCCGGTTTGGGCACAGGTTTCGACTGGCGCTTCTTCATTCGGATATAAGCAACGATAACACGGACTGTCAGGCTGCTCATTCTGAAAAACTGAAATCTGTCCTTCCATGCGTATCGCAGCCCCAAACACCAACGGTGTTTGGGTGTCCACACAAGCTTTATTAATGGCAAACCGAGTCGGCAAATTATCGGTACAATCCAGTACCACATCCACCTCAGCCACTTGTTCTGTTAAAGCCGGTTCATCCAATTGTTGATAAATGGGTATCACTTCAATCAGCGGGTTTAATGCCAACAACGTTTCACGCGCCGATTCGACTTTGGGTTTACCAATATCAGAGGTAGAATGAATAATTTGGCGTTGCAAGTTAGACAAATCGACCACATCAAAGTCGCATAAGCGCAAATGGCCCACCCCCGCCGCTGCCAAATACATCGCGGCCGGTGAGCCTAACCCCCCCAGACCAATAATCAGTACTTTAGCATTAAGTAATCGTTCCTGACCTTCTATTCCAACTTGAGGCAATAAAATTTGGCGGCTATAACGTAATAATTGTGTATCATCCATTAATTTATTTCCACTTTTGTTTTGTTCATCAGACGTTTAGACAGATTTAACGTCGCCCATTGATTTAATTAAATTAAAATTTTAAATTCGTTTCAGGCGAACCTTGTACGAAAAGAAAAAACTTGGTTCTAATTGAAATGTGACATTGTTAAGTTAAATACAATATAATATTTATCATCAAAAATTTCACAAACCAAAGTTTATTCATAATGTTTAATCGTTTATAGATCGATTTCAACGAGCAGTTATCAAAAAACGGTTCTTGCCACCTATCATGTTTTTGAATATGAAGTACAACGAATCCAATAAATAAACGAATTTAACCCTTGGATCCTATACCGATTTAATATAACTCATTGATTTGTATAGCAGAATAACAAATTAATATAAATAAAATACCTATGTACAGGACAAAAACGTGTTCAAGTCGTGATGCTATCGCTTTTTTTGGCGTGAGTCACACTTTTGCGATTCACAACATTTAGTTCACAGCTTGAAAAAATATTGATGCAATAACCAGTGCTATTGTTTTAGTGATACTATCGTCAAAAAAGCGATAGCATCACGGCTTGAACACTTTTTTGTCCTGTACATAGATAAAATACTTAACATCAAACAGGTATAATACCTATTTAGTATTTAATTAAACCTATGAGTACTTTTTACCCAGAATTTTTTTATTATACTTACAAATATTTATATTGGATGAGCAAGCCCATTTTTAGAGTGTTACCTCCATTTGATGTAGATGTGTAGCCACCCAATGTGTTTTTATTGCCCACCACTGATGATGTGACATATTTTGGGGCCGGCAATTTGGTGGGCAACAAAAAGACGTTTGGTGGGCAACGAACTGATGATGTTACATATTTTGGGGCCGGCATTTGGTGGGCAACAAAAAGACGTTTGGTGGGCAACGAACTAAGAAAAATGGATTTTTTATGTTGGATATAAGAATGTCTGTAATGGTAAAATAATTGCTGTAAAAGTTTCGGTGTGTAATTTTGACTCAATATAAAGTCAATAAATATTTTTTTTATCAACGTGTTAATATTTATCCTGTCTCGGTTAAAGTTTTTCTATAGTATTCCAGAAAAAGAAATTGGCTAAAAATTGAGTCCCCTTTAGGGGACTTGAGCTTTCAGACAACTGCTTT
>QNER01000832.1 GCA_003646175.1 Candidatus Parabeggiatoa sp. nov. 1 | reverse complement strand
TAAAACTGGCCGACTCCAATACGTCAGAAAGTCGTCCAAACGATCGGTCGGCAGTCGTCCAAACTAACGTTTGGAAGAAGTCCAAGCTGACAGGAAATTCACGTCATTTTTTTATTGAGACGGTTTGAAAAACCGGTTGTAGTACACATAACGATATGTACTCATCTGTGACAGACACCGTTTGGCAAGCTCAAGAAATGTGCGCGACAAGCCGGGACTTTCCGCGCATGTAGTCCAAAAGTGTTGCCATTGGTAAAGGTGGAAAACCAACGGGTTATTTTAATGAACACCCCACACCATTGAGGCAATGCCATTAAGTTAAGGAACTATTTGATGAAAGCGATATTTAAAAAAAAACGCCCAGTCGTCTCGTCGTGCCCTATTTTTATCGAGGGCTGGGATCGTTAGTCATTGTTTTTATTGAAAGTAAAAACACACCTCTCCCACCGGACACAGAAAAAATTGATTAAAAATCAATCGGTTAGATATTAACTTAATGGCACCACGTCCAACAGGCCTTGCTTAGTGCCGACATCCGGCAAGACGCGCTGTCAAATTCGCAACCTGATTATGGAGTCTCGGCGATTATCGCTTGATGATGAAGGCCATTTTTTATATAATGCTCGCCCCAAATTTAAGTACGCTGATTTGACCAAGATCGGGTGGTATCGCTTCGCGTGTGATAATCTATAGGCGGGCCGAATTATACGATAACCAACACTTAATGAGTTATTGGTTTGAAACCATGCAGGATGATTGCTATATTGTTTCGGCAGATGGGTGGAAGGCAGAAACTTATCGCATTACTGTGAAAAGCTAAGAAAAAAGTGGATAAAGGTTGGGCTTGCGATTTGGTGCCAAAAGATTTGCTAATCAATCGCTATTTCCAAACTGAACAGCAAACCATTAATCAATTGACAATGGATAATGAACAATTGACAACGGCAATTGAAGGCTTAGTTGAAGAATACAGTGCAGAAGATGGCTATTTTGCTGAATTGGAGAAAGTGAACAAAGCCAATGTTAATGGTGAATTGAAAATGGTGAATGGTGAACTTAAATCAATGGTGAATGGTGAATTATCAATTGTGAATGAACTGAAAGATAAGAAAAGGGTTTTTAAGCAATACCTTGATTTACTGAGCAAGCAAAGCACTATTAACAAAAAGATAAAAGAGGCTGAAAAAGTCTTGGATGCCAAACTCTATGCCAAGTACCCAACCCTTGACGAAGATGAACTAAAAACGTTGGTGGTAGAGGATAAATGGATGCAAACCATTGAAAAAGCGGTAAAAAGTGAAATTGATCAGATTAGCCAACGCTTAACTAATCGCATTAAGGAGTTGGTGGAACGTTATGAAATACCTTTGCCGGTAATTGATCAGGAAGTGAATGGGTTGGAAAGTAAGGTTAATGCTCATCTTGAGAAGATGGGATTTTCTTTTGAATGGTGAATGGTGAATTGATAATGAAAAATGGTTATAAAATGACGGATATTGGGGTTATTCCTGTGGATTGGGAAGTGCTGAACCTCTGGAAGTTGGGAACGAGAAACGACAATTATTTTAAATATTATGAACAGCAAACACCGCAAAACATTAAAAGCAATCTTTTCAGAACCCGCCCCCAAGTCATTAGAGTGGTCACGTATTGAATCGTTATTTGTGGCATTGGGTGCCTCAATTATTGAGGGGGATGGCTATCGGGTACGCTTTGTACTGAATGAAGTGGTTGGTAGTTTCCATCGCCCGCATCCTTCCAGGGAAGCTAAACCGTATCAAGTACGCGATGCCCGTCATTTTTTGGAACAGGCAGGAGTAACACCATGAATAATACAATGAGTTATAAAGGTTATACCGCTCGCATTGAATATAGTGCCGAAGATCAGTGCTTTGTTGGGCATATTGCTGGCATTATTGATATTGTTGGCTTTCACGGCGAATCGGTTAATGAATTGCACCAGAGTTTTGAAGAAGCGGTAAACGATTATCTAGAAACGTGTAAAAAAGTGGGTAAAGCACCACAGCAAGCTGATTCAGGCGAACTCATTTTGCGAATACCACCACAAATCCACGCTGCCATCGCAAACGCAGCTAAAATGAGTGGCAAGAGTCTCAATCAATGGGCAGTTGAAGCATTGAGCCTCGCGAAATAAATAATGATTTCTAGTTCTCAAACTCTGTTGCGGAAGTCATTCCCAAATGGAATTGAGCGCGGCGAATATCCATTACTTCGTTTGGGAACGAGTGAAATTAAGCAGATTAGCCAACGCTTAACTAATCGCATTAAATAATGCTCATCTTGAAAAAATGGGTTTTTCTTTTTAATGGTGAATGGTGAATTGATAATGAAAAAAGGTTATAAAAGGACGGAAATTGGTGTTATTCCTGTGGATTGGGAAGTTAATACATTCAAAAATATTTGCTGGGTAAATCAAGGGTTGCAAATTCCAATTGAGAAACGATTAAAATACCCGACTATAAAATCTAAGAAATACATAACGATTCAATATTTGAATGATGGGAAAGCAATTGAGTATATTGATGATTATTCGGTATCTGTTTGTTGTAAGAAAGAAGAAGTTCTAATGACAAGAACCGGGAATACAGGAGTTGTAATAACTGATGTTGAAGGCGTTTTTTTTCATAATAATTTCTTCAAAATTAATTTTGATAAAGGTAAATAGAAAATTTTTACTTTATTATCTTAAAGATACCAAAACACAAAAAATAATATTTGAAAAAGCGGGAACAAGTACAATTCCAGACTTAAACCATAATGATTTTTATTCTATAAAAATCCCCCTTCCACCACTACCCGAACAAAAAGCCATAGCCGAAGTCTTATCCGATACCGACAACTTAATACAGCCCTTGAAAAACGCATTGCCAAAAAACGCCTGATAAAACAAGGGGCAATGCAAAAACTTCTCACCCCAAAAGATGATTGGGAAGTTAAGAAGTTGGGGGAGATTGCGGATTTTTATTCTGGTGGTACACCTTCAACATCAGTTGTATCATATTATGGAGGTAAAATTTCTTGGATTACTTCAAGTGACTTGAATAAAGGAAAAATTTATGAAGTTGAAGGAAAAATTACAGAAGAAGGTTTGCAAAACTCTTCCGCAAAAATGGTAAAGAAAGGTACACTATTATTAGCATTATATGGTGCTACTGCAGGTGTACCAGCTATTTCATATCTAAATGCTGCAATCAATCAAGCAGTTTTAGCAATAATTCCTTTTCAGTATAATTCGCTATACATATTCTATAAACTTTCAAGTTTAAAACCTTGGATTGTAAAGAATTACACACAAGGTGGACAAGCAAATCTAAGTGGAAATATAATCAAGTCAATTGAATTACTTTTTCCAACAAAAGAACAACAAACCCACATCGCCACCATCCTATCCGATATGGACAGCGAAATAGAAGCCCTAGAAAAGAAACGGGCAAAATACCAACGACTAAAACAAGGTTTAATGCAAAACCTGTTAACGGGAAAAATAAGATTAATATGAATAAAGTCGGCGCACCAGAAAGAATCACCCAAAACCGTGTCGTAAGACTATTCCAAGATGAATTAGGCTACACCTATTTGGGCAATTGGCAATACCGTGAAAACAATAGCAATATTGAAGCAGAATTGCTATCTGCTTACCTCAATCGTAAAGACGACTCTCAAACTCAAATCAACAAAGCGATTTATGAATTAAAAACCACTGCCAATAATTACCACGACAGTCTATACACCGCCAATAAAAATGTGTACCATTTGCTGCGCTATGGCGTAAAGGTAAATGGCTTTGAGCGACTATAAGTCGGCATACAAACTTACAAGAGAAAAACCAAAACACCAGAGAGAATGGAAAGAGAGAAATCCGATTTTTTGAAAAGATTTTGAAAAAATCTCACCAATCAAAGAGATAGGTGTTACAAGTTTCAGTAAATGAGGGCCATCAGATCGAAACGTTGTTAAAACTTTGTAGTTATTAGGAGTCATTTTGACCATGAATTTTGTATGGCTATTGGCACTGGTTTGAGGGCCATAAAAGCATTTGGAAGTTTTCAAATTAACTTATGGCCCCCTGTCGCGCTTCTTCATTCATTAGTTAGACTTTTTATAGGTGTTTTGTTGTGTACTTTATGGCACTGAACGTCAAGAAAGCAGGAGTCTTTCCTTCCGAATGGCCGTGCCAAGTTAAAACTGGCCGACTCCAATACGTCAGAAAGTCGTCCAAACGATCGGTCGGCAGTCGTCCAAACTAACGTTTGGAAGAAGTCCAAGCT
>QNER01000831.1 GCA_003646175.1 Candidatus Parabeggiatoa sp. nov. 1 | reverse complement strand
GCAATCGACTGCTGGTATTTGATCCAAGTGATTGCCTTGTCGGCCATATCGGTCGTCAGGTGATAACCCTGTTCTGGCGTTTTGGGCGGTTCAACTGGCCTGGTATTCTCATAAAGAGTCGGGTACCACTGGTCAGTGAGGCCGCCCACAAAACCGTAGAAGTACTCAAAGCCCATTCCCACAGGCCAACGGTCAAACGGGCCCGCAACGCTTTTCTGATTAGCAGGCACATTGTGATTCTTACCGAACCACGCTGTGCTATACCCATTCCCTTTCAGGAGCTCACCGATCGTTGCCATGCTTTGTGGCATAAGACCGGTATAACCTGGGTAACCCGTCCCGTAGTCCGTGATAATGCCGGTTGCAGCCGAATGATGATTCCGCCCGGTGAGCAACGCAGCCCGGGTGGGTGCACACATGGCAGTCGTATGGAACCTGTTGTAACGCAAACCGTTATCTGCCAGTTCATCAAGCTTTGGTGTATTGCTTGGACCACCGAAAGTTCCACTATCGCTAAAGCCCACGTCATCAAGCAGAATGATTAGGACGTTTGGTTTCCTCTTCTCACCCTCCTTTAGGTAGGCGTTGGCTTGAGGTAGCGGTGGATAGTTGAGGATATCGCCAGAGTCCGTTTCATATTGGGGTGGTTCCGACTGATCGTAGGTCAGCCCAATGTCGCCCTTGTACGGTGAATCCGGCTGCGGCAACACCTCTTGCGCCGGTACGGTCGCTGATATTGAAAACAATATCACTGGAACCGTAATCTTTAATGGTTTCATGTTGTTCCTCTGATTTTAGAGATTTTCAGAAAAATAGAATCATGGTTCCTTTGTAAATGTATCGAACCCTGACCAGAATTTATCTGAAAAGCTATGGTTATAGTGAGTTTGTGTGTGGAATAATTTATGGGCTATTCCTAACCGTTAGCTGGTTTTTGCACCTCCTTTTTTATTAAGTTGGTTTTGTGTGTGGAATAATTTACTGGCTATTCCTAACCTTTAGTCTTACGTGTAGCCACCCCAGTCTTTTTTGCCCACCATCATAATTAAATTAAATAAATGGTGGACAAAAAAAAGACTGGGTGGCTACAAATTACAAATTATACAATAAATTCAATGTCTTACGTGTAGCCACCCCAGTCTTTTTTGCCCACCATCATCCATAAATGGTGGGCAAAAAAAATACTTTGCCCACCCTACATTTGATTTAAAAACGAGCATCATGAAACTTGCGGACGGGGCTGCAAACCCCGCCCAATGCTTAACTCTTTAAGTAATGCCCTGAGGTCGTTCCCCTATGGTCGGATGATTTCCCAGTTGCAGTAACCATTGTCGCGTGAGTCGCAAGCAATATAGCGAAAGCCAGACTCTACTCTCATGCGATAGATGCTCGTGCCGTACTCTTTATCCCCACTCCGTTCGTAAAATTGGTTATCACGGATTTCATAAGGGGTACTCACCATATAACCATGGCTATGATGAACTATGCGCTTACCATCATCTGAAAAGAAAACATCCTGTCTGGAACCATCACGTAGATTTTTGTAGGTGACAGTTTTACCTTTGAGCAGTCCTTCAATTATGGAGGTGGGAAGCTTTTTGGCAACGTAGGATGCTACCAGTTGTTCGATTAGAGTCGGAGGCAAAGGCCTTTCACCGCCATAATGATAGCTTTCTTAACCCCTTTCTTAATTTTCTTAGCAACACCCTCAGTTAGAAGTTAAAAAGCCTACGGTTTTTAACCCCAACTCCTGACAACGATAAGTTAAGTCTAGACATGGGACAAAACTTCTCTGGACAATTTATAACAAACAATAAGGAATTTCCCCAAAAATAATATTACCCATCAATAAACCACGTTTTTTCAAAAAACTTGGTTTCGGTGCCAATTATTTGGACTATGTTATTTATTTGGTATTTCCTAATATACTGTATTTAATTTTCACCGACAGTTGATACCAACATTGAATAATTGTTCAATCATATAAGAAAATGAAAGTCAGCTGCAATTTTTATTAGGGTCCAGGGTACCGTCAAAATCCGATATAAGTTATTGATTTAACCAATATATACGGAATTTTTTTAAATAAATAAATATATTTAGTGGTCAAGAAGAGGTTAAACAACTTGTGTTTGGAGGTAAAAGAGTAATAGGTAATGGTTTGACGGTTTTAGGAAATCGGGGAATCATTGAGTGTTATGAATGAATCAATACGCCTTTGTAGCCATGTACTTCTTCTTTCATATTCTTTGAAAACGGTGGAGGTTATTAAAACGTACACAATCCTCACAACTCCCACAAGCCCACCCCACTTCAAACACCTTTTGTTCAACCTCTTTTTGACACTACATTTTTTTAAATAATCTAATCTAGAGCTTAAAAAACAGCCCGTTATAAAATTGAGCGGTTGTACCACCAACAATTTTACCTAAAAACCTAAGAAATCAAGCAGCTAGTCTCAACTTTGACGAGGCTCTGGGCTATCAGTACCTCGATATCCTCATCGCTTAAACCCATCCCAATTCATAATCACTTAGGAACGTGCATGAAATAATTGGGGCAACCATATTCGAGGCTAAAGTTTTTGCGAGCAAAAACTTTAGCCTCGAAAGGATTGCCCCTACGTAACTTGATGATTTGTAGGGGCAATCCCTTGTGGTTGCCCCAAGTTGACTAAGTTGTTTCATGCACGTTCCTTAGTACTTGATCATAAATGAATCAACTTGCTCAGTGCTAAAAATCAGCCGCTTTTTGATGGTGGATAGTGTAAACCACTTAATCAAAAAAGCAATCCTTCATTTTTCAAATGACTTTCCCCCATAAAATATATAGACGGTTTTATAGCCAATTTTGTGACAAACTTTTCGACTTAGGAGCACTTTTTTGACTCAAAAATGAAAGCTAAAAGGTCTATTTTAGAAATAAAGTATTTAAAAACAATAAGTTATAATTTTATTTATTTTTTTCATTTTTTTTCCTACATTCCGCATAAGTTTTCAGATTTTGAATAATTCTGATTGTCACGAATTTTGGGGAGGACATAGGTAATGTCTTTGACACAAAAGACAGCATCGCTCTCAAGGCGGGCAAAGATTGGGTAATGGGTAATAGGTAATGGGTAATGGGTTATTAAATAATTGATTGTTTTTTAATACGAAATGAATTTTACCTAAAATGGGTTTCCAAGCTAAAGTTTTTTTATGCACAAAAAACGTTAGCTTGGAAGAGGCAAAAGTTTTTCTAGAAAGCAGCTGCACTGCGAGGCTCGGTGTTGTATGCAGAATACAATTAGTTGCCCCAAAGTGCCCAAAAAACGGTAAGGCCTAAATCCGATTTTTTTTCCCAAAATCGGATTTCTTTTTAAGATATTGAAAACCCCCAGCAAAAACTTTTCTAGTAATATAAACTGGAAAAAATCAGGAAAACGCAGAGCCCCGAAAACAAAGGGGCTCTTCTTCACAGCTATATTTATTGATGATAAAAACTTTTGCCTGGAACCGAGAATTGGTAATTGGTAATGACGAATCGGGATTGCCGGTTTGAAAGATGCTCAAGCTTAAAAATTTTTGGCCGTCGAAAAAATAACCAAGTTTTGGCCCCCAATTCAAAGACCCAAGACTGACAAAAGGCATTATAAAGTTTAGATGAAAAGTGGGATGGCCTTTTAACATTTTTAACATAATTAGCTAGGTTTTCGTCCAAACACTATATATCACAAGAGATTGTAAAAATACTCAAAAAATCATAACCTTATAACTATACGCTATTTAAGGCACCAAATAGGCGTTTTACCGCGTTTTAGTCGCTTGGTAAGGTTTTTCTACTCCTAACTTGAGATCGTTGATTCTGGAGAGTCGTGGTTAACTCACTGATAAATAAGGATATATTTCAAAAAAAGTGCCATAAAAGTTTGTAGCACCCCCTCCCCCTAGCACCTCAAAGTTTTGGGTGTAAATTAGGTAAAGCTATATATCATCATCGTTTTAGCCATATTGTTCCCCTCCCCTAAATCAAGAGTCGTGGGCAGTGACTGACACAAAATGCCCGATATTCATGGGAATGGGTAATGGGCTTCAGGGGTAATATAGATGTTCATATAATAAATTTCACAAGTCAAAATTAACGGATACTATCCCTAAGAAGGGATAGCATCCGGAAAGTGAAATTATTTTTCTGAAAAACTATAGAATTCTTGCATCAGCTCTCGTATTTATATCAAAGCTTTGAACAAGAATACTCAAAACCTATCACCTATTGCCTATTACCTATTGCTTCGATAGCATCACGGCT
>QNER01000830.1 GCA_003646175.1 Candidatus Parabeggiatoa sp. nov. 1 | reverse complement strand
GAGCGAGTGGGAACAGTTCAATTTGCCCGGCCGTTTGCCATTGCCGTAGACATTCCTCCAAGTCGGCTTTTAATCCGTAGGTGGATTGGTAACGATCTTCGGCATTTTTCGCCATCAATTTCAGCACAATGTCTGAAATCGTTTGGGGAATATCGGGTTTAAGTGAGTACGGTGGTACCGGTTGTCGGGCAATATGACAATGCACCACTTCCAGCGCGTCTGGCATCGGAAAGGGTAATTGACCTGTCAGTAATTCATAAAACGTGACACCGAGGGAATAAAAGTCGGTTCGGTAATCTATGGCGCGGTTCATTCGGCCGGTTTGTTCTGGGGAAAGGTAGGCCAACGTCCCTTCTAACAGGTTAGGATTGCTAAAGGTCGCGTTTTCGCGGGACAGCACCGTTGAAATGCCAAAGTCAATCAGTTTGAGTTGCTTGGTGGCGTTATTCAGAATAATATTTGACGGATTAATGTCCTTATGGATCAGATAGCGTTGATGCAGTTGGCCTAAAATCTCCGTCACGGAAATAGCCAGCGTCAAAAAGTCAGTCAACGGCATTTGCCCAGCCAATTTTAAGCGATCAACAGAAGTGGCCCCAAAATCTTCCAGTATGATGAAATAGCGATTTTGGTCGCTTTCTAGGCCGTGGACATCCACCACCCCTTTGATATCGTTTAAGTTGTGGGTGGTTTCGTATTCCCGTTTGAACCAAGCGATTTTTTCCGGGGGTGGATAGTCTTGTTTCAGTATTTTCAGAACAACGGCTTGATTGTCGGAGCGCCGACGTGCGCGATAAATAAAAGAATTGGCACTTTCATGCAGTTGTTCGGTTATTTGGTAGCCTGAAATTTCGATCATTTCTTACTCATTCTCCTTTGAGTGTAACTCATATTTTCAATGGTGAATCAATCATGCGAATGGCGAATATAAAACTGATGAATAGAGGTTGTCAGCTTGGTTTGAGGTAAACGAAAGTGATATTGTGACGGGGTGACTTTTGGAATCCTGAATTAGGAGGCTGGGAATCGATATGACTAAGTACCTGTGCATAAATAATCGGGTATTTAGAAACTTAAGTTGTTTGAAAAAACGCCAGTGTCACCTCGACTAAAATACCTGAAAATTTCTGCTTCGATACTTAACTCATCACGAGTAACTCCTAATGTGACATCAAATGGATGTTACAGTCTTTGTTTATTATAAGTAAAAAAGAACTTTCACTAGCGAGGCAAATACGGGCCTTTTTGCAAAAAGCTAATTATGGAAGTTTTAAACTTACCATTCGCTTAATAAAAAACTCAAAAGCTTAATTAGAGTCTCTTTTAAAATCATAAAGTTAGATACCAAGCCTATTTTTGAGGTTGTTTGAGTTATCTAACGGGGATGGATTTTTTGGGAAAATCCCGGCTGAAAAATGACCACCATAAATAAGGCATGAAAATTGCTTTTGCAACAATCCTTTATTTATCAAGACGATATAAATTAACGTTTTTATGATTTTATTGAGCGAATGAAGAGTTTAAATGGTTATTAAGAAAGTTTTAAATAAAGTTTTTAAGAAAACCTCAAAGAAAACCTCGGAGGTTAAAAAAAACCTCGGAGGTTAAAAAAAAACCTCGGAGGTTGGGCAACTAGGGGCAACTAGGGGCGACATAACTTGTAAAACGACATACAACGAGCTTGCTCGCCGCCATTTTCAATCATATGATTGTTACAACAATGTCTATTATCTTTAGATAGTTTTTTAGGCCCTATGTCTTTTACTTGTCAATTTTCGCTGCTCTACTACCATCCAATATACTAGACACCGTCATAAACTGAGTTTTTTGTCATGTCTCGCGGAGCGAGAAATCTTAGCTATAGACATTCAGAAAAATAAATTCACAAGATCGTGCCAAATATTTTCGGCTTAAGGTATATAAACGCCAAAAGTTCAGCCTCACCCTGGCCCACTTCAGGTAAGGGATTTGGGGTGAGGGGTCAGATAAAGTGAAGTTATTTTTCTGAAAATCTCTAGGCGAGAAATTAAAAAAAAGAGGAATGGAAAACCACAATTTGTTTTCCCTATTCCCTATTCTGTTGATTTTCAGGCGTACTGGTGTACAAACCCTTGTGTGACTGATTCTGGAATATAATGAGGAGGATCTGGATCAGGTAATGGATCGGGATTAGGATCTACAACAGCAATAGCCGGCTGAAACCGTTCGTCCATAAAGCTCACAGCCACTTTATCACTATTCCCGCTCGTAACTACAGCCTGTTCCTGTTTAGATAACCCAGCCGCCTCCATAAGCGCCTCTGGCGTATTCGCAAAGGCCACTTGTTGTCTGGGATTCGTGGCTAAATCGGTCAAAAAATGGAATAAATCACTCATTGTTGAGTTCTCCTTTAGATGTGTGTGAGGTTCATTCAATTTGAGGGGCTTGACGTAACCCCAGTGTTATCAGAGATTAACGATTGAAAGCGTGGGTCAGTACGCAGATCACGCCATGCGGGATCGTGACGCGCTGTCTCGAACCGGCTGCCCCTCAGTAATAGGGCTTTTTGTAGATAGTGCAATGCTTGGTCAGCTTTGCCTTCAAGGGCGGCCAAGCCACCTAGCCGATAAAGAACCGCACCCCCGGTGTCCATATTCACCATAGCTTGTAGTGCGGCACGCGCTTTGTCAATTTCTGCTTGGGCTTCGGCTCGCCCTTGTTCGCAAGCTTTAGCAACGGCAAGACTGTACCGGATAAGGTGGGTTTCCTCGTTCTCCTGATTCAGCCATTGTTGGCAATACTCAATTGCTTCAGCATATCGCCCACAATAACTAAGCAGCAACCCACGATCGCTACGCCAAACGCTAAAAATGGTCTCGTCAAGTGCGATAGTCCGGTCGAAATCTACCAACGCTTCCTTATAGCGTTTCATCTGTTCATAGCTTAAGCATCGGCAGGCGTAGGCCCAAGCGTAGTCAGGAGTCAGTTCTATGGCCCGGTTTAAGTCCGCCAGTGCCTCGGCATTGCGAGTCATTAAACGGTAGGTATCGCCCCGGTGGGCGTAAGCCCACGCATAGTCAGGGTTCAGTTCTATGGCCTGATTGAAATCGGCCAGCGCCTCGAAATAGCGATTCATCAAGCAGTAAGTCTCACCCCGGTGAGCCATCGCCCAAGCGTAGTCAGAATTCAATTCAATGGCCCGATTGAACTCTCCCAATGCCTCCGAGTAACGCTTCATTAAGCGATAGCTTTCACCCAACTGGGCAATGGCGCGACTGTTTTTGGGGTTCTGTTCGGTATGGCTTTTCATATAACACGCACTTCGCCTATTCAACCTTTATCAGACCTTCCGCCTTGAGTTGATTCATTTCACGGTGAATATCAAGGGTTACTATGTTGCAATCAAGCGTTATAGCTTGGAGAAGATCGTAATACGCTCTCGTGCCCTTCCCCATCAACAAGTAAACCCAGCTTCGCCAAGCGTAGGCCCAAGCGTAGTCATTATAGAGCTCGATGGCCTTGTTAAAGTCTTCTAGGGCAGGTTTGCGGTTGCTCGGTTGCCGAAGATCATAGGCAGCACCTCGGTGAGCGAAGGCCCAAGCGTAGACATCATTGCATATCTCAATAGCCGTGGTGAATTCTTCCCTCGCCTTCTCGTCCATGCCCATATCGCGGAGGGTTTCACCCTTGTGGGCGTAAGCCCAAGCGTAGTCTTTCTGTTCGGGTGATGGGAAATTGAGTGCATTATTAAAATCATCTAGGGCATTGTTGAAAGATTTTTGCAAACGGTAGGCTTCACCTCTGTGAGCGTAAACCCACGGGGTAGGATTGTCTGCAATGAGCCGGCTGAAGATACTCACAGCCTCATCGTATTTCCCTTCCAAGAGAAAGGTCTCCCCTCGGCGCGATAGACATGCATAATTATCAGTGTTGCTTTTCATGGGTTAATGCCTCGTATGTGTGTAGAAACCTAGAGAATCTTAGCCCAATTGAGTCAGTAAACCGGGCCTTCAAATCTCTAATTGCTTGCGTGACGACATTTGACTATTTAAAACATAAGTGGTATTGCTAAAAACTAACGAGTGAAAACGTGGATCAACGCGCATATCAAGCCATGCCAGATCGTGATGTGCTAACGCCCAAGGCTCATTTTCTAGGGAAATGGCTTCTTGAAGATAGTCTAAAGCTTGATCACGATTGCCTTCAAGGGCCATCAAACCACCGAGTCGGTAAAGAGCAAGGGCCCGTTCCTCTGTATTCACCATCGCTTGTGCGGCCGCTCGCGTTTTGTCGATGTCGGCTTGGGCCTCGGTC
>QNER01000829.1 GCA_003646175.1 Candidatus Parabeggiatoa sp. nov. 1 | reverse complement strand
GGATGCTATCCCTTTTCGGGATAGTATCCGTTTGCCTGCTTTGCTTAAGTTCAGCTTGACGCTTAGCAATATCAACATCCGTTTTTTTCGCGTATCCGTTGTACTCTAGATATCCGTTGTACTCCGCGTATCCGTTGTACTCAATTTCCTCCAACCGCTCTACCACTTGCTGAGCCGAATCCGGGCGATTAGCCGGATTTTCTTCCTTACAATGGCACAACAAATCAAATAACGCTGGCGGTGCATCAGTCAAACGGCGCGGATTTAAATTCAGCGGACTTTCATTCGTCATTAACCGATACAACGTTGCAGCCAACGAAAATAAATCGCTTTTCGCGCCCGGTTTGTCATACTTCGTTTCCCCCAATTGCTCTGGCGGTGCATAAAGTAAAGTCCCCGCTATCGCTTGGCCAAATTGTGTCAAACTACCACTGCGCCGCGACAACGCTTCTTGTTTTAAAGACGTCGCCACCCGCGCCAATCCAAAATCAATGATTTTCACGATTAAACCGGCGGCCGTCTGTTTAAATAACAAATTGGCTGGTTTCAAGTCGAGATGATAAACACCTTTGTGATGTGCAACTTGTAAGCCTTTTGCGACTTGCAAACCCACCGCAATCGCTGTCGGCACATCCAGTTTACCCTGCTCGACTAACCACTGCTCACCATCCAACGCGCCGTCAATATATTCCGTGACAAAAAACGGCCTAGTTTGGCGGGCCGCATCCACAAATCCCCACTGTAACGGTTTCGGGATATACGCCCCCCCAACGTCACGCATAATGATGGCTTCTCTAAACACTTGTTGGCGGGAACCCTTACGCCCTTCCCAAAAGCATTTCACCACCACCGACGTTTCAGACAGCGCATCGACATCTTGGCATAAAAACACACAGCCCATACCGCCTGCCCCCAAGATGCGTTTAATCGGATATTTATCAACATCATGCAACGCATATTGCGGCGTATCCAATTTAATCGCAGTTTGCAAATCGGCTAACGCTTCTTCAGAGGCATTGCGCCGCAACCGCACCTGAAACAGATTAAAACAAGCCAACGCTTTATCGGCCGCGTGTTCGGCACCGTCTCGCGCTTGCACCAATAACTGTTCCGCTTCCGCGAGATTATCAGGATGCCCGGTGGAAAATAACACCGTACCCGCCATCATCAGCAATTGCTGATAATCAGGATGCTCAGGATGGGGCAACCCTTTTAACTTGGCAATCGCGGCTTGAATCAGTTTCCGGCTAGTGCCGGTGTGATGAGTAAATTCATCACTGGCTTTGATTTGGTTGTCCAACTCAAAACGCTGCTTAAATTGCCGAAACTCGGTCAACAACTGTTTAACATTTTTATCAATGTCAATCACCGTGCCGTGCAACGTTGCCATCGCGTTTAACACTTGCTCGACTTTGTCATCCAATAACAGGGCCCAACTGTTAAAACGCTGCGCAAACTCAAGCAACGATTGCTGACTGGTTTGCCAAGCAACTTGAGCCGCTTGTAAATGTTGCGGGAGTTCCACCAGCGTGGTTTGCAACTGTTGCAATTGCGGCGTGAGCTGCTGCAATTCAGCAAAATTGCCGTTTTCTGTCGCTTGTACTGCGGTCGCTTTAAGGGCGGCCAATTGTTGTTCAAGCAGCCCAGTGAGATTATGTTGCGCCGCTTTCAGATCACGCACATCAGCCCACAAGCCTTCCCGCTGTAAAGCTGCGAAAGTCGCCTCAGCGCGTGGCTCTTTACGCAACTGCTCGACAAAAAAATGCAGCACCGCGTTGCCCAATAAATCCTGATGGCGAAGAAAGGCCGCCAACGTGTCATCCAAAGTCGTCACGCGCCGCAGTTGCGCCAACACCAAATCGGTAATCGCCAAAGTGCCTTTATGATCGATAACCGCCGCTAATTCGGATTCCGTCAACGGCCGTTGTTCCCCGACAAACAGCGGCGGTAATTCGGTTAATTTATTCAGGTTTTCAATCAGTTGTTGGCGTAACGCGGGCAAAGCGTCGCTTTGGACTCCGTGTTGATCTGCGAAGGAACGCAAATAGTGTTCATCAACTTGATCAGCAAATTCGCGTTTCACCTTAGCGTGTCGCAGTTTTTGTATAAACGTGCGTTTTTCATCCGGGCTTGCCAAACCGGCCGCGATCGCGGCAATCGCATAATTATGGCTTTTTTGATAAGTTTCCGCGATCTCAAAAGCGGAAAAAGTCAAATGCGTTTGCAGAATAGAAACCGCTTTTTTGCCAGTGTATTGGGCAAGGCTTTCTATCACCGGACCATCTAATAAGGCACAGAGGCCGTTTTGTATCAGTGTGGTTAATGACATATCAGTTATCAGTTATATATAGTACAGCGGATTGACGGATTGTTCGGATTGTGATTGATATCTAGTATAGCTTCTTTCCGGATTTTTCGGATTGTATAGTATAGCTTCTTTCCGGATTGTTCGGATTGTAAAGTACAGCTTCTTTCCGGATTTTTCGGATTGTATAGTACAGCTTCTTTCCGGATTGTTCGGATTGTAAAGTACAGCTTCTTTCCGGATTGTTCGGATTGTAAAGTACAGCTTCTTTCCGGATTGTTCGGATTGTAAAGTACAGCGATTAGTTAAGAAAAAAATCCGTTAAATCCGTCAATCCGTTGTACTTGTCATCAAAAAATCCGTTAAATCCGTCAATCCGCTGTACTTGTCATCAAAAAATCCGTTAAATCCGTCAATCCGTTGTACTTGTCATCAAAAAATCCGTTAAATCCGTCAATCCGCTGTACTTGTCATCAAAAAATCCGAAAAATCCGTCAATCCGCTGCACTTGTCATCAAAAAATCCGTTAAATCCGTCAATCCGTTGTACTTATCATCAAAAAATCCGTTAAATCCGTCAATCCGTTGTACTTGTCATCAAAAAATCCGTTAAATCCGGAAAGAAGCTGTACTCAATTATTGGTTTATTGATAGCTACGTTGTCCTTAATCCTAAACCATGGTATCCAATCTTAGCGTAACAGATGGAAATACATAAAAAAATTTTAGACACCAGTGCATAGCTTAATGGCATTGACCTTGAGCCTATTAGCATTTTTAATAAACTTCATCATGTGTTCCAATTTCAAGCAGGAAAATATCATCTTCTGCTTGCTCTTCACTTTTAACAAAATCAAATATTATCCTCATATCATATTCCACACTACATGCCCAAGAATCGGATAAATGCCCCTTGAGTTTATGGGTTGCTAACGTTGGGGCAAAAGGATATTCAACCAATAGCAACAAAGTTTCTTCAATATCATTGCGTAATTGGGGATGCCTTTTGATAACCCGTTTGAAAGCCCTTACAAAGGTTTTACTCCAAATAAGTGTTCTCATTTTGAAAGCGCCTTCATAAGTTCGGCTACGCTACCCTTTTTAACTTCGCCTTTGGCATACTCCTGTCTTGCTTGATGAATGCGTTTAGCAAGCTGTTGCCGCCTCCGTGCGATTAACCGGTGCCGAATAATATCCAGAAGATTTTCTTGTTGACATTCTGGTAAGGATTCAACAATTTCTAAAGCGTCTTGGAATGTGACAGTTGTTTTGGACATATAAAACGCCTCAAATATGGGTAAAAAATAACAACAAGGATTAGTTATAAAAATGGATTTTCAACAATAACGACAAGGAGTCGTAGAAATAGAGTACAGCGGTTCCCAGAAAACATCGTACAGCGAATCCCAGAAATCAGCGAATAAATAATTGTTTAATCCGAAAAATCCGGAAAGAAGCTGTACTCAATTCTTGGTTTATTGATAGCTACGTTGTCCTTAATCCTAAACCATGGTATCCAATCTTAGCGTAACAGATGGAAATACATAGAGAAATTTTATCCTGAACATCGTTCATTTTTGGTCACCAGTGATCTCCGATTTAGATCAGCAGTGATCTATTGTCGAGATCACCAGTGATCTCTTATGAAGGTATCCATCAGGAAATTTGTACACAAAAACTGTTGGCTCAAGCCGCTTGGTTTATTAATGGCTACGTTGCCCCTAATCCAAATAATCATTTCAGTTAAAAACCTTCAAGGTTTTAGAAACCTTGAAGGTTTTGCCCTACTTTCCAAAATCATTTCAGTTAAAAACCTTCAAGGTTTTAGAAACCTTGAAGGTTTTGCCCTACTTTCCAAAATCATTTCAGTTAGAAACCTTCAAGGTTTTAGAAACCTTGAAGGTTTTGCCCTACTTTTCCGTTTATTCATAAAGCATAATATCCCCAATCGCCTGCGCCCATGGTGTAAATTCAGGCACGCTGAATATTGC
>QNER01000828.1 GCA_003646175.1 Candidatus Parabeggiatoa sp. nov. 1 | reverse complement strand
TTACAAGTTCTGCCTTGTAATAAAGCCAAGAAAGAAGTGCCATTATATACGACTAACGTGTATGAAGAATTTAACCAAGAAGTGGCTGCTTACGAACCCGATTTAATCGCGTGTTCAGCAACCGAAGACTTGTTCCCGTATGCCATGAAACTGTTGCGGAATTTACGCACTAAAGGCAAAGCTAAAACCATTCTTGGTGGTATGTTTGCCACCTTTGCACCGGATAAAGCGATTCAACCCTCTGAAATTGATATGATTTGTTTGGGGGAAGGCGAATATCCTCTCCTAGAACTTTGCAAAAGAATTGATAAAGGCCAAAGTTATACTGATATACCCAACCTTTGGGTAAAGCAAGAGGGCGTTATTGTTAAAAACAAAATGACGAGCCTAACCGATATTGATCAGTTACCTTTATTGGATTTAGAGATATTTGATGAATCACGTTATTATCGTCCTTTTGCTGGCACAATTTACCGGTCTTTTCCGGTAGAAACTCACCGAGGTTGCCCGTATAGTTGTGCTTACTGTAATTCGCCTGCCAAAGAGGATCTCTATAAAAAGGCAAATTTACGCTATTCTAGGCTCAAGTCTATAGAAAATATTCGGCGTGATCTGTTGTTTTACAAAAATGAGGGACAAGCTGAATACTTATTCTTTTGGGCTGATACTTTCCTAGCTTTATCCAATCAATACCTTGAAGAATTGGCTGAAATGTATACCAGTGAGATTGGTTTACCTTTTTTCTGCCAAACGCGCCCGGAAACATTATCTGACAAACGGGTACAAATCCTTAAAAATATGGGGATTGATACAATCACTTTGGGTATTGAACATGGTAATTCGCAATTCAGAGAAAAATTAGGTCGGAAGAACAGTAATAAACTTATAATAGATTCTGCACAACTGTTGGCCGATTATGACATTAAATGTTATGTGGATAATATTATTGGATTTCCCACCGAAACTCGCGAACTGGCATTTGATACCATACGTTTAAATCGACAACTGCCGGTAATGAGTCGGACTATGTACACTTTTTCCCCTTTTCATGGTACAGTGTTGCGGGACTTATCAGAAAAATTGGGATATATAGACTCTGATACCATTGCAAGCTCTCTTAGTCAAATGAGTGTGCTTAACATGCCACAATTTTCTAAGGAAGCCATTGAAGGTGTGCGACGTTGTTTTACCCTTTATTTGCTTTTGGATGAGAAAAGATGGCCTGAAATTGAGTTAGCTGAACAGTTAACCCCAGAGGGAGATAAGATTTGGGAAAATCTTATTGCTGAATGTCGAGAACGTTTTTTTTCTCCTGCAACCAAGAATGATTGAGTGTGGGTCGAGTTAGCGAAGCGTACCTGACATTAGGTAACTCCCAAAATATGGGTAATTATACGTCGAGTTACGCTTAGTTAACCCGATCTATATAACCAAATTTGTATAAACTAAAATTGCACAATGAAAGTATTACTTCTCTATCCAAACCTCAGAAGCATGTATGTAATATCCACAACGATGGCCCTATTTTCGGCCTTATTAAAACAAGATAACCATGAGGTAAAGCTTTTTGATACCACTTATTGGGAATTCCCAGAACCAGAAGATGGGATAGTTAACCAAGACAAATATAAGGCTGCCACTCTACAAGTTCAGCCTTATCAAAAAGCCAAGAAACAAGTACCATTATATACGACTAACGTGTATGAAGAATTTAACCAAGAAGTGGCAGCTTATGAACCCGATTTAATCGCGTGTACAGCAACCGAAGACATGTTCCCGTATGCTATGAAACTGTTGCAGAGTTTACGCACTAAAGGCAAAGCTAAAACCATTCTGGGTGGTGTCTTTGCCACCTTTGCACCGGATAAAGCAATTTTCCCTCCTGAAATTGATATGATTTGCTTGGGAGAAGGCGAATATCCTTTACTAGAACTTTGTAAAAGAATAGACCAAGGTCAAAGTTATATTGATATACCCAGCCTTTGGGTCAAGCAAGACGGCGTTATTGTTAAAAACAAAATAACGCGCTTAACTGATGTTGATCATTTACCCTTATTGGATTTGAATATATTTGATGAATCACGTTATTATCGTCCTTTTGCGGGCAAAATTTACCGGACTATTCCGGTAGAAACTCACCGCGGTTGCCCGTATAGTTGTGCTTACTGTAATGCACCAGCTAAAGAAAAACTCTATAAAGAGGCCAATTTACGGTTTTCTCGGCTCAAGTCGATAGAAAGTGTTCGTCGTGAGCTGCTGTTTTATAAAAATGAGGTTCAAGCTGAATATTTATTTTTTTGGGCTGATACTTTCCTAGCTTTATCAAGTCAATACCTTGAAGAATTGGCTGAAATGTATACCAGTGAAATTGGTTTGCCTTTTTGGTGCCAAACTCGACCGGAAACATTATCTGACAAACGAGTACGAATCCTTAAAAAAATGGGGATTGATACAATTACTTTGGGTGTTGAACATGGTAATCCGCAATTCAGAGAAAAAATACTAGGTCGGAAGAACAGTAATAAAACAATAATAGATTCTGCACACCTATTAGCCGATTATGACATCAAATGTTATGTGGATAATATTGTTGGATTTCCTACCGAAACCCGCGAACTGGCATTTGATACCATCCGTTTAAATCGACAACTGCCAGTAATGAGTCGGTCAATTTATACTTTTTCTCCTTTTCATGGTGCACCGTTGCGGGATTTAGCAGAAGAATTGGGATACATAGATTCTAATACCATTGCAAACTCTGTTTATAATATGAGTTTGCTTAATATGCCACAGTTTTCTAAGGAAGCCATTGAAGGTGTGCGACGTTGTTTTAACCTTTATTTGCTTTTAGATGAGAAAAGATGGCCGGAAATTGAGTTGGCAGAGCAGTTAACACCAGAAGGAGATAAGATTTGGGAAAATCTTATTGCTGAGTGTCGAGAGCGGTTTTTCTCTCCCTCCGCAACTAAGAATGATTGAGTTTTGGTTAGACAAATAATCGTGTAGGTTGGGTTAGCGAAGCGTAACCTAACATGATTTGACAAATTTAATTTAAAATACTTTCCCGTAATTCTCGTCTATTTGTTTTTTCGGCACTGGGGTCATACAATGGGATTGTTTAAAATCAATGATTTACGTAATAAAATACATTTATTGCCGTATCAAAATAATTGATGATATCTTTTTTACAGCAGGAATTAAAGCGTACCTGAGCCGCCACATAACAAATCATCAACTGGTAACTATCTCTATTTATTACCGGGACGGCTTGAAATTTAAGCGATCCCATTGAACGACCCCAGTGCCATGCTTCCAAATATCAAGATATTAATCAAGTTTGCTCCGTCGCTGCGAGCATGGATGCGAGTAGTCTCAGGTAGCCAGGCATTTCGCTTGCGAAATGCATTACGGCATCAAGTCATGGGGAGAACGATTTGGGAGCTTGCGAGGAAGAGTGGACACGGACGGCCTGAGCCAACATCTGTGACACGGCTGGGCAAAGGTAAAATGGGCATGGACGCTCATTTTACCACTCTTTGCCCCGTGTCACTCCTTCAAAATGACAGAAAATCTCAATTTATGGCGAGGCTCAGTATAGTATTTTTTAATAAATCAAGGCTCTTATCGGGTTTTGAGGAGGTCACGTAAATCAAGGGGGTTTGGATGCCTTGAATCGCTGTATAATCAGTCAGTTATGCAATGGAAGTTGTAATGCCTCCTCAAAACCCAATAAGAGCCTAAATCAATACAAGCTATCAATGAAAACTGATTTAGACATTATTAAACATTTAGGAAAAAAATTAGACATTACCTTTGAAACAAAATTTGACGGTGATGATAAGCGAGACTGGTCTAACCCCTGTGCAATATATGCGCTTAATGAATTTGAGCAAGTCATTAAACTGCGTTTGTATAAACTAGATTTGACAGAAGTTCTAACAAGTATTTTTCAATTAGCCAACTTGCAACAGTTAGATTTACGTAGAAACAAACTGACCACTTGGCCGGTTGAAATGGCTCAATTAGCCAACTTGCGACAGTTAGATTTAACTGAAAACCAACTGACCACTTGGCCAGTTGAAATGGCTCAATTAGCCAACTTGCAACAGTTAGATTTACGTAGAAACCAACTGACCACTTGGCCAGTTGAAATGGCTCAATTAGCCAACTTGCAATGGTTATTTTTAAGTTCTAACCAACTGACCACTTGGCCGGTTGAAATGGCTCAATTAGCCAACTTGCAACAGTTATTTTTAGGTGAAAACCAACTGACCACTTGGCCGGTTGAAATGGCTC
>QNER01000827.1 GCA_003646175.1 Candidatus Parabeggiatoa sp. nov. 1 | reverse complement strand
TTTATTTGCCCCACCTTTTTTATCCCCAGCCACGGCCGGCACTGGGGTCATTGAATGGGATTGGTTCAAATCAAGAAATGATATAAGGGCAACCATAAAGGATTGCCCCTACATAAAAGCGGTTTGTAGGGGCAATCCCCCGCGCAAGCCCTTGAAATTTTCAAACTCAATCTATTACAAGTCATATTTAAAATAAATCAACGGGTTTTCGTTTACGCACTAATCAGTCTTTCATATGCCCTCGCTAAGAAGTGCGCTTATAATAGGGTTTTTTAAAGCTGTCAAGTACTTTTTTCAAAAAAAATAGAACCCATGCATTTGAACCGGATTAAACAGATTAAAAGATTAACCGGATTAAAAACCACATAGATTAGACCGGGGTGATGATGTGTGTTCGCGCCTAACGTTTTTTTTGTGTACATAAAACTTTAGCCGCGAATTGTGTTCGCACCTAAAGTTTTTGCGCGCAAAAACGGATAAAGCGAATTGTGAAGTATTAACAGCGGCGAGTCACTATTATGCGCTCGTGATTGGCATTGATGAATATCAGGATTATCGTGTGGTGGATTTGATGCTGGCAAGAAAATGGAATTTTACGGATGCTATACCTCGATGGGATAGTATCCGTTTTAACAGAAAACGCGGGGGGGGGGGGTAATTGGTAGTTAGAAAAAAGTTTGACCTTGCAACATTATTTAGATGTGATGCAACAAACCAAGTCACGCTTTTGATTGCCAGGAGATGTAGAGATGTAGGGTGGGCAAGGTCTTTTTCTTGCCCACCATCATGGGTTTCGGTGGGTAAAAAAAAGACTTTGCCGGCCCCCTACGTAAATATCATTAAAGCCCACTAAGCTTAAGGTGGGCAACAAAAAGACTTTGCCCACCCTACGCTTAAGGTGGGCAACAAAAAGACTTTGCCGGCCCCCTACAAATATCATTAAAATCAAATGCTTAAATATTTGTGTATAACGATGAAGGTGAAACCGGGGGAACTAAATTATTTATCTGAACTTCTATAGTTTGATATGGTTTTTATAAGATATTCGCTGTTTCATAAAAGCATAAGCCAAAATAATTCGCTATTCGCGATTATATTGCTATTGACCATGACATTTTTTAAAAAAAAGGCTGGCTTTTTTTTTAAAGCCTGATTACAATACGCATCTTTGCTTTCCGCGACGTAGAGTTCGTGGTGGCGTGTTTTACTACAAACCATAACTCATTATTAAACCAACCGGCTGAAATTGTTTTTTTTATTTTTTAAAAAAAAGGCTTGCTTTTTTTTAAAAGCGTGATTACAATACGCATCCTTTCTATACGAAGGGCGTAAGTAACACGTTTTTTGTGTGGTGGTTAACACAACGCTGGTAAAATTTAATTTTTTTGAAGTTTTTTAAAAAAAAGTGCTTGCATTTTTTTCAAAGCATGATTATAATACGCATCCTTCCTTTCAGGGTCGTTAGCTCAGTCGGTAGAGCAACGGACTTTTAATCCGTTGGTCGTGCGTTCAATTCGCACACGACCCACCATTTCTTTTCTCTTCAGCATAGACACGCAAGATTTAATTTGTGTTAAATAATAAGTGCCAACGGGGAGCAAATAAATCCCTAAGAATCGAAGTGGCACTTTGTTATCACCTAAACTTCAAAAATACTTGCCCCAGTTCAAAAAACCATATTTTATTATTGCACTTCAACCAAACAAAGCTTCGCTTTGTACTCCTGATATTTCCCTTCCTTTATTATGGGTGTTTTTTTATTGCACCTTAACCATTAGTAACTCTTGATATTCCCCTTCTTTAATTTTCTCTTTGGCTGTTCTGTTTTGAGTTTGTCTGTCAAAAAAATCAGTTACAATAATCTTTGGAAAATAAACCATAGCATGGTTCATATATAGTTTTTCAGATAAATAATTTCAGTTAGAAACCGTAAAGCGTTGCAAAAACGCTTTACGGTTTTGCCCTAAATATTTTTCTGAACGTCTATAGGCTATGCAATGCTCAACTTTAATTTATAACTCATTGATTTTTATAATCAATGCGATTAAACAGTGCGTATCCACCAAACATTTAATACTGAAAATTCAATCACTTAAAAAGTTGAGCATCGCGTATAGGCTAATGGCACGCACAATAGGAATTTAAGTTCCAGGTAGTTACACTGGCTATATTAATTTCGCACCAAAGGGGCTAGGTTTTAAAGCCCCAACGGGGCGTATATTAAAGCCAGTGTAACTACCTGGCTATTCTTGCTTGCTTGCTTGTGCTTGCATTTGCACAACCAAAATTTTTATCGTGCGTGCCATTAGCTGCCGTTATTTTTGAACCATGCTCAAACTATTTCGCGTTGGAGAAAACCATGTTGACTGAAGTTCAACAATCCCCCCTCATTTTGGTTGTCGATGATGACGTTTTTATGCGGGGAATGTTGCAAAATCTGCTTGAAAAACAAGGTTATCGCGTCGCCGTCGCCACAGAAGGTGTGAGAGCATTGGAAGAGTTTCAACGCTGTGTGCCCAATTTGGTTTTAATGGACGCGGCTATGCCGATTATGGATGGCTTTATGGCTTGTGCAGAATTGAAAAAGTTGAAATCTGGGGCTGAGGTGCCTGTGATTATGATCACCTCGCTGGATGATGAACAATCTGTTGATAAAGCTTTTGAAGCTGGGGCTGTGGAATATATCACTAAACCAATACACTGGGCGGTATTACGCCACCGTGTGGAAGTCATTTTACAAGCATGGCATGCACAGATGGCTTTACGCAAAAGCGAAACTCGCTTTCGTGGCATTTTTGAACAAGCGGCGATGGGCATTGCGCTAGTTAATATGGACGGGCTGCTGATTCACGGCAACCCGGCTACGCAAAAAATGTTGGGGCTTGACGATGGAGAATTGCGTAACAAGTTGTTTAATAAATTTTTCCATCCTTACGATACCACGGTGGAAAAAGAGTTTTACCAACAATTGCTAGACGGTTCTCGCAGCTATTATCAAATGGAAAAATATTTTTTCCGTGAAGACACGCCGATGTTGTGGGCACGTCTAACGATTTCATTGGTTAGAGATGCTGACGATGCCCCACAGTTTCTTATTCAGATGATAGAGGATATTACTGAACGCAAACGCGCTGAGGCTTCACTGCGTCTCGCTGTGAAAGTGTTTGAAAACACCTTAGATAGTGTGATTATTACGGATGCTGAAGGGAATATTACTGATGCCAATCAAGCATTTTTGCTCACAACCGGCTACAGCTATGATGAAGTCTTAGGTAAAAATCCCCGCTTTTTGCAATCGGGACGGCATGAGAAAGCTTTTTATGAACAGATGTTGTTTACGGCGATTGAAACGGGACGTTGGCGCGGTGAAATTTGGAATCGCCGCAAAAATGGAGAGATTTATTCAATTTGGATGTCAATGAGCGCTGTGCGTGGTGAACAGAATGAGGTGACTCATTATGTCGCTGTGTACTCAGATATTAGTGCATTAAAAAAAGACGAGCAGCGTATGCGATTGTTAACTCATTATGATGCTTTAACAGGATTACCTAATGAATTACTTTTCCATGAATATTTAACTCGCGCTTGTCGTCAAGAAGAACATTTGGCTTTGTTGCATTTGGATTTGGATGATTTTAAACAGATTAATGAAACGTTTGGTTTTGAGGTGGGTGATGAAGTACTTAAAATCATTGCTCAACGTCTTAAGCAGTGTATCCGTGATGGCGATAGTGTGTCGCGGTTAGAGGGTGATGAGTTTGGCATTATTTTGTCTCCCATACATCAAGATTATGATGTGCGCGGGTTTGCTGATAATATTTTTGCCAGTGTCACTGAGCCGGTATTAATCAATGGGTATGCCCCCCAATCGGCTCCTCAAGTGGATTGCAATATTGGCATTTGTTGTTATCCCAGGGCGCAAAAAAAATCTGCGGATAACAGTGCGGAAATGCTTGTCCAACATGCGGATATGGCAATGTATCTCGCTAAAGAAGTCGGGCAAAATACTTATTATATTTATACTGATTTAGGTCTATAAAGGGGAATGGGGAATGGGGAATGGGGAATGGGGTAGTCCCTGGGGTGGTGAAAATTGTGTTCGCTTTATCAGTTTTTGCGCGCAAAAACTTTAGACGCGAATTGTGAATTGTGAAGTATTAATTGCTAATGAAAAAATTGTTATTTAAGTCACTCTTTTTAGTGAATTTTCTGTCAATGCGGAACCAAAACTGGATCACTTTTTGTCCCAAAATCACCGGATTTTCACCACCCCAGGTAGTCCCTACTAAATGATGC
>QNER01000826.1 GCA_003646175.1 Candidatus Parabeggiatoa sp. nov. 1 | reverse complement strand
TCATGGCCGTTAAATGAAATGCGAAGGCCAGTCTACATTATTCTCTATTCGCGATTTAAGATTTTTTCATGGCCGTTAAATGAAATGCGAAGGCCAGTCTACATTATTCTCTATTCGCGATTTGAGATTATTGCTGGCCGTTAAATGAAAGGAGCAACCGCGAGGTATTCCCCTATAATATATAAAATATAGGGGCAATCCTTTATGGTTGTCCCTCTTTATCATTTTGAAGCGTTGCGCGTAACATGAGTAATATAAATGTAAATATTATCAATAAACAAGGTAAACTTTTTTAAGCAAAGGTATAAGTTTACATTGTAACCGGTTATAATTAAAAACTAATTTGACTTGAACAATTAAAGCAATGACACATACACGCAATAGAAAAGCCCCTTATAACCATCGTCGCCGGCGCAAACGCCCTCCACTACCACCTCCCCGCCGCCGCATGGGTTTTCGCTTTAGATGGCGCTGGTTAGCACTCATTCTTGTGCTGAGTTTTCTAGGTTATTATGTCATTTTGTTAGATATTAAAGTCCGCGAACAATTTGAAGGTAAGCGTTGGGCATTGCCTGCGCGTGTCTACGCCAGTCCCTTGGAACTTTATACCGGGATGCGCATGACACCTAAAACTTTAGCCCAAGAATTGAAGGCCATTGGCTATCAGAAAACTTATCAACTTGATGAGCCCGGGCAATATCGGCTACGCAAAAAAAATGATTTTTTAATCACAACTCGTGCATTTGGGTTTTGGGATAAAACTGATCCGTCACGTAGGGTGCAAGTACGCTTTGCTGACAATGAAGTTAAATATATCAATCAGTTACAGCCTGCTCGCAAGAGGTTGTCTTTGTTACGCTTAGAACCCCAATTGATAGGCAAAATCTATCCTGTTCATCGTGAGGATCGCATTTTGGTGCGCTTAGCCGAGGTACCGCAAACACTGAATCATGCCCTAATTGCGATGGAAGATCGTCGGTTTTTTGAACATTGGGGTATCAGCATACGTGGTATGGTGCGCGCATTTATGGCCAATCTTAAGGCGGGCAAGTGGGTACAGGGCGGCAGTACTATTACCCAACAACTTATTAAAAACTTTTACCTGTCACCAGAGCGTACCTTCAAGCGTAAAATCAATGAAGCCATTATGGCTTTGTTGTTAGAGTGGCACTATAGCAAAGAACAGATTCTTGAGGCCTATCTCAATGAAGTTTACTTAGGCCAAGATGGTAACCATGCGATTCATGGTATGGGTATGGCCGCTCGGTTTTACTTCAATCGCCCCCTAAAAGAGCTGAAACTACCACAATTGGCATTGCTAGTCGGCCTGATACGTGGTGCATCGATTTATAATCCGCGCAAACATCCGGAGCGTGGCCTTGAACGCCGCAATCTGGTGCTAGATACTATGGTTGAACAAGGTAAAATCACTTTTACAGAAGCCACATTCGCCAAGGCTGTCCCATTGGGTATTACTAAAAAGGCAACAGAGAGCCAATTTCCATACCCGGCTTTTATAGGGGTGGTACGCCACCAATTACGTCAAGATTACCGTGAAGAGGACTTGCGTTCTGAAGGGTTACGAATATTCACAACCTTGGACCCAGTTATTCAAAAATTGGGAGAAAAGGCTATGATAGAGGGCATTAAAAAACTCGAAAAAAAATATCGTCAAACACGCGATAAAGCGCTGAGAAAAAAATATCGCAAAGCACGCAATTTGCAAGGTGCAATGATTGTAACGGGCAGCGAAAATGGTGAAGTGTTAGCGTTAGTTAATGGTAGAAAGCCTCACTATGCAGGTTTTAACCGTCCGCTGAATGCTAAGCGCCCAATTGGTTCATTAGTTAAAGTGGCTGTGTATTTAACGGCTTTGGAAAAAAGCCACACTTATAATTTGACAAGCATACTTGATGGTAGTCCTTATGAATGGATAAACTACGACACGGGCGAAATTTGGAATCCCAAAAATTTTGATCGTCGAGTTCATGATGACATTCCTTTGTACCAAGCCTTAGCCAAATCCTATAATGTTGCCACAGTACGTTTGGGGATGGAATTGGGATTGAATCAATTCCATAATACCCTGCGACGTTTGGGCATTAAGCGCGAGTTTAAAAAGATGTATCCGGCCATGTTGCTTGGCAGTCTTTCCTTGAGTCCGCTGGAAGTCGCCCAAATGTATCAAACGATTGCCAGTGGTGGCTTTCGTATCCCAGTGCGGACAATCCGTGAAGTTTTAGATCACCAAGGCAAACCATTGCAGCGTTATCCCCTTTCGGTCGAGCAAAGTTTTGATGCAGCCCCCGTATTTTTACTCAATTATGCCTTGCAACAAGCCCTGCGAAACGGAACCGGGCGCAAAGTTGCCAAGACATTGCCACCCAAAATGGTTTTAGCTGGTAAAACGGGCACCAGTAATGATTTACGCGATAGTTGGTTTGCCGGTTTTAGCAGTGAATTGTTGGCGGTCACTTGGGTAGGACGTGATGACAATAAAGATATGGGCTTAACTGGCGGTGGGGGTGCAATGGTCATTTGGGGCGA
Organism: Candidatus Parabeggiatoa sp. nov. 1; assembly: GCA_003646175.1. GTDB lineage: Bacteria > Pseudomonadota > Gammaproteobacteria > Beggiatoales > Beggiatoaceae > Parabeggiatoa. The sequence goes on along the minus strand of QNER01000826.1, from coordinate 1,756 downwards.
TTTCATCAAAGCCTTTCGTTCCAAATCTATTGCCCCAGTGGTTCCTAGTAGCATAAGATGGCGTTTAGTAAAAACTGAACATGGAACTGAACGTATACCGTTTATTATTAATCAATAAATAGCAAACCATTAATATTTGTAATGGTCAAATTGAGGTTGAATATGATGTATTCGTCATGAATGCTTTAGGCAGGAATCCACCAAATTTCTGGATTCCTGCTTTTGCAGAAATGATAATGGTTCAATTATCTTGTTGACCACTATACTCAGTCAAAATGTAGGGTGGGCAAGGTCTTTTTATTGCCCACCGTCTAAGCTTAAGGTGAGCAAAAAAAACGAGATTGGCTACATAGATATCATTAAAATCAAATGCTTAAATATTTGTATGTAACGACGAGCTTAAATATTTGTGTATAACGATGAAGGTTTCGCCTGGGGCTATTCACATTCTCAGGCAAAAGTTTTTCTAGGAGTCTGTCGGGCTTACTGTGCCAAGCGATTGATATACAAGTAATTTATCAATTGAGTCCGAAATTAAAATTTCAGTATAAACAATAGGTTAACCGTTAAGTCCGACAGACTCCTAGAAAAATTTTTGCCTTAAAACCCCTTTGGGGTTGAGATTTTTAAAAGTGAATAGCCCCCTTCGACAAGTTCAGGGACAAAAAAACATGGGCAACCCCGTAGGGGTTTTGAATAGCCCCAGGTTCCACCTCAATGCCATTAACTTAAGGGCAACCACAAGGGATTGCCCCTACTTAAGGGCAACCACAAGGGATTGCCCCTACTTAAGGGCAACCACAAGGGATTGCCCCTACATTTTACTACGGTTCGTAGGGGCAATCCTTTATGGTTGCCCTCATGAAAAACATTAAATAATGGCATTGAAGTGGAACCTGGGGTAACTGGGGAACGTTTTTCAGGCAAAAGTTAACTTTTGCCTGAAAAAGAGTTTTGCTCGATGCTCAAATTAATTGTTTTTAAACCGACTATTGAAACTCTGACTAAAAACTTAGCAACAAACCCATGCCATTTCCCCCTCCAAATTTGATCAAGGCATAATTTTTGCTATGCTTAAATGAATTGAGTAACGTTTTTTGCTGTAACTCGACTCGCAAGTTTTTTCTAAAACTAAACGACAAGGATTGTATATAAAAAAAAACCTATAACGACAAATGTCTGTTTGGGCAAACTCAACAACCTAAGAGATGTAGATTTCAACCAGACAGCTCGCTCACCAATCCTTTGTTATATACAATCCTTGTAGTTAACGGTTTTAATCTGTTCATATGCAATCGCATTGGAGTTCTTATTGTCAGACTAAAAACTTGCGAGTCGAGTGTAAATAATCCTGTGAACCTAAACAAACACACCTTGCATCACATCAAACGAGGGAGTTTACAAATAAATCTTGTCCCAAATACCGTTGAAATTAAAATCTTTCCAGCATATTTCGGGATAACTATACTAAAAGAACAATCTTGTGGAGAAAACCAAATGAACAGAGCAAACACTCATTGGCAAGAGCTACTGCTCAAGCTGTTATTTATTATTTTTTTGGCAATGATGGTGATAGAAAATACGTTGGCTACCCCTTACCTCAAAGTGGCAAATACTTTTTCAGCAGTAGAAGCATTGTTGTTTGAAGCTTATGAATATTATAAAAACGAGCAATTTGAACAAGCAGCCGCTTCACTTGAACGCGCTTTACGGATTGAACCACGCCATCCCCGCCTTTGGTATAACTTAGCGGGTG
>QNER01000825.1 GCA_003646175.1 Candidatus Parabeggiatoa sp. nov. 1 | reverse complement strand
TTATCTGTCACCGCCTGCGCCAAACCTTGAAGGTTTTACCGAGGACAAAACTTTTCTGCCTGCGCCAAACCTTGAAGGTTTTACTGAGGACAAAACTTTTCTGGAGGAGTGCTTAACGCCAACCACCCATGAACTCGATGCTTTGTCACCGCCTGCGCCAAACCTTCAAGGTTTGCCAAACCTTGAAGGTTTTACCGAGGACAAAACTTTTCTGGAGGAGTATATAAGCCCTCGAATCAGCACCGCAGTTGATCCAGTCATGTTGGAGATTTTCAACAATCTTTTTATGTCAATAGCGGAGCAAATGGGGGCTACGCTGCAAAATACGGCTTATTCCGTCAATATCAAAGAGCGTTTAGATTTTTCCTGCGCTGTGTTTGATCAGGCGGGGCAGTTAATAGCTAACGCGCCGCATATACCCGTGCATTTAGGCTCAATGGGTGACAGCGTCCAAACGGTGATTGCGGAACAAGGCGATTCTATGCAGCCGGGGGATGTCTTTGTCTTAAATAATCCCTATCACGGTGGCACCCATTTACCCGATATTACCGTCATTACGCCGGTTTTTGCTGAAAATGAACGCGGCTCCCAATCCGATTTTTCCCAAAAATCGGATTTCTTTGATACTTCAAAAATCCTCTTTTACGTCGCTTCACGCGGACATCATGCCGATATCGGTGGGATCACCCCAGGCTCCATGCCACCGCATAGCCGCACCTTGCATGAAGAAGGGGTGGTGATTGATGTTTTTAAATTAGTGGATAAAGGCGAATTGCGTGACGCGGAAATGCGGGAATTGCTCTGTAGCGGTGCCTATCCCACCCGAAATGTTGAACAAAATTTAGCCGACTTACGCGCCAAAATTGCCGCCAATGCCACTGGCGTGCAAGAGCTGCATAAAATGGTGCAACACTTTGGTTTAGAAGTTGTGCAAGCCTATATGCAACATGTGCAAGATAATGCCGAAACTGCTGTGCGTCAGTTATTAAGTGTATTAAAAGCAGGAGAGTTTCGGTATGAATTAGACGACGGCGCAGCGATTCAAGTCAAAATAACCATTGATAAACAACAACGTAGTGCGGTAATTGATTTTAGTGGTACCTCAAAGCAACAAAACAGCAATTTCAATGCGCCCATGTCGGTGTGTAAAGCTGCTGTTCTCTATGTCTTTCGTACTTTGGTGTCAGACGACATTCCTTTGAATGCAGGCTGTTTAAAACCGTTGCAGATAATCATTCCAGCAGGGAGTTTACTCAATCCGACTTATCCTGCTGCGGTTGTTGCCGGCAATGTGGAAACCTCGCAATGTATCACCGATGCACTGTATGGTGTGTTAGGTGTGATGGGTGCCTCGCAAGGTACCACGAATAATTTCACGTTTGGCAACGACGAATATCAATATTATGAAACGATTTGCGGTGGCTCTGGGGCAGGCGCAGATTTTCAGGGCGCTTCTGCTGTGCAGACGCACATGACTAATTCCCGTTTGACTGATCCGGAAGTGTTGGAATGGCGTTTTCCAGTGTTATTGGAATCGTTTGCGATTCGTCAAAATAGTGGTGGCGTAGGGCGTTATCGGGGTGGCGATGGTGTGGTGCGACGAATTCGTTTTCTTGAAGCTTTGACTGCTTCGATTTTATCCGGACATCGCCGTGTGCCACCTTATGGTATGGCGGGTGGAAAAGCTGGGCAAATCGGGCAAAATTGGGTGGAACGTGTTGATGGGACGCGAGAAACGTTAGCGGGAACGGCGACGGTTGAAATGCAAGCGGGGGATGTGTTTGTGATTGAAACGCCGGGGGGGGGTGGATATGGGAAAGTACCATAGACATTTTCTTGTCCCCACACGCAGGCAACAATCCAGCATTGAAGGTGCAGATTGAGGCACTTAGGACGCACGCTTGCTACGTTCGCCATTACCAAATCGTTTTAACGGGATACTGTTTGATCATTGGATCAGGTGTCAGAATAATCAAGTCATGTTCAATCGCTTGACACACTAACATACGATCAAATGGATCACGGTGGATTTTTGGCAACTTGTGGAGTTGCAAAGTAGAGCCTTCATCTAAGGCTAGACTGTCAATATGATGTTGCTCTCTTTGTTCTCGCACAAAAATGGCCGGCGTATCGGGCAGCGGCAACTTACCTAGTGCATGTTTGACCGCAATTTCCCACACTGATACAGTGCTTAAAAAAACTTTATTGTCTGGATCAGAAAAAAACGCTCGTGCATTTGCCGTGAGTTCAGGTGCGTTTGCCGCTATCCATAAAAAAGTACATGTATCTAGTAATAGGACGTTCATCATTTATTGCCCTCAAAAGCATCCAACAAGTCTTCAGGAAGTTCATCAAAAAAAAGCGGCGACACTTGGAATTTGTCTTTGGCTAAACCTATTGGACGAGGGGAACGCTTTGCTACGGATGCCTTTGTTGCTTCTACCGCGCTCAAAGTAGATTCTTGTCGCAGCAAAATGACAGTGATTGGTTTATCATACCAATCTTGGTAATTTTCAGGAATTTTAATAATCCCTGCATTCGCATAACAATTAAAGTCAATGGCTGGCATATTATTCTCCTGATATTTTAAATCACAGATTTAATCATCTTAACATGTTATACATTATCCCTTCAGTCAGTTATCACTATTTCTGATAATGAGTACAGCGAATGACGGGGATAAACGAATAGTGAAAATGAGTACAACGAATTTGCGAAAACAACGAATGGGGTATCATGGCATCAACGCAAACATTTCAATAGAGTTTATACCGATTTAACGCCACTCACTGATTTAATTGAAATGAACATTTACAAAAATTTAATTAAATCAAGCACTTAATATTCAATTGGTATAATGTCTAATATCACAATTCGTTTATTTCGCCAATTCGCTGTGCTCAACTCAATTGATAGGTGGTAAGGATGTACGAATCAATCCGTTCAATCCCCAAATCCGTTGTACTATATTATTCTATATTCCCACTACGGCGCACCTGACAGCCAGACTTAATATTCCAAGCACCACCCGCGTTATCTCGTAAGTCGCAGTTTTCTATCGTACCAGTTCCACCTTTATACATTATTTATCTTGTGAATGTGGAGGTGAAAATGGCAGTTACAAATTTTAAATCGATTGCTCAGGTTCAGTAAATCATATAACAGAAAATCGATTACTCAAGTTCAAAAGTTTTTTCTGTCTTGTTAGAGTAATTCCCTTTTCCCCTTTCTCCTCTCCCCTTCTCAAAAAAAATGGAATGAATTCTTAGAAAAGAGATAAAAATCAGACATGTCCATATACTATAAGTTATTAGGTTTTATATTTGTTGGTTTAGCCGCGCTAGGTGTGTTTTTACCCTTGTTGCCTACCACTCCGTTTTTGTTGATAGCAGCCGGTTGTTTTGCCAAATCCTCTGATAAATGGCATCAATGGCTGCTATCAAATAGAATTTTTGGCCCCCTCATCAAAAACTGGCATGAGAAAAAGTGCATATCAACCTCAACCAAGAGAATTGCCATATCATCCATTGTCGTATTTGGTGGGTATTCAATTCTATTCGCTGTGAGTGATGTTTATTTGAGAGTGCTTGGTTCTTTAGTAATAGCAACTGGTTTATTTTTTGTCTCTCGTCTCAAAGTCTGTAGAAAGGAATCGGCATATAGTTTTTCAGATAAATAATTTCAGTAGAAACCTTCAAGGTTTTGGAAACCTTGAAGGTTTTGCCCTAGTCAATCACCCATTTCGCTAACCAGCACTTAATCAGTAACCCTAAAAATAATAATATGTCACAAGTTCAAGTGTTCACAACATCACTTGACGACTCACGAACTTTTGTCATTTCGAGTTCAAAGTCAATCCGTATCAATTCAATAAAAATTATGAACAAAGCTCGAAATGACAGAAAATTAACGTAACGCTATTTTTTTAAAACTAGGATTAACAAATATGAAAACACCACTATTTTTTAACACCGCCGGGCCGGTTAACAGCGACAAACATTATTGTTTGCCTCCCTTAAATCGTTTTAATCTTGAAGAAATCCTGTCTCTCATTGAGCAGGAAAAATACTTTGTACTACACGCGCCTCGGCAATCGGGTAAAACGTCATGTCTGTTGGCTTTGATGGATAAACTCAATAAAGCCGACAACTATCGGTGTTTGTACTTTAATGTAGAAGTGGGACAATCGGCCCGGGAAGATGTGAATCGCGGCATCAGGGCCATTTTAGGTGAAATGGCCTCAATGGCGCGTGATTTTTTCCCGATTCTTGGTTGGATGAGAACTGGCTGGAGATTTTGAATAAATATGGTGG
>QNER01000824.1 GCA_003646175.1 Candidatus Parabeggiatoa sp. nov. 1 | reverse complement strand
CTTTATGGTTGCCCCCTTTATGCTAGGGCATCGCCCTAGGAATCTATTTTTATTTTTACCCAGGGCGTTGCCCTGGGCTGGTATGTTTGCCCCTTTCAGGGGCAAGATAAATAATATGAAATATTTTATCAATAAATTCTAAGTCATTAATTTATGGTAAGCGGCTCAAATACATTTTAACACCATGATTATATTGATATTTTTAATTATACGTTGTCATATTTAAATGGTCTCTCACGCTTCGCGCATTGAACATGCGCGTCAATGATTTTGGAAACTTTGCGTCTTTGCGGCTTTGCGTGAATACTGTCATTTAGGCAACTCCAAAAAATATACCAATGAAATACTGTGTCCAACTTCACACAAAGGGTTGAAACCGGTATTTTATTTTTTATTATTTGGGAGTTACCTCAAGTTTTTGTGATTACCCTTTTCAGTATATACACCAATTCCCAATTCCCAATTCCCAAGAAACTTTGCAAGAGTCTCGGAAAGCTTAATTAATTTTATTGAATAGAGTTGACACCGATTTAACGTAACCCATTGATTTCCTTAACATGGTTCTTTTTATAAATGTAATAAAATCAAGCATTTAAATGAAATGGGCATAATGTCTAATTCACTGAGTGTTAGTGATTTCTTATCAATCAATAAGTTACATTCAATCCGACAAAGTGGAATTAGGCAACCTATAAATCTGCAACTCTTCAAGAATGTCATCAACCGTTTCCACCAATTTTGCGCCTTCTTTAATCAAGCGATGGCAACCTTTTACCAACGGGTTATGAATAGAGCCCGGAATGGCAAAGACTTCACGCCCCTGATCTGCCGCAAAGTGTATTGTGCGCAGCGCACTGCTGTATTGCGGGGCTTCAACAATCAGTGTGCCTAAACTCAAGCCACTGACAATACGACTGCGGCGCAGAAAATGGTTGCGTTTAACGGGGGTGCCAAGCGGAAATTCCGATACCAATGCCCCCGTTTCAGCAATCTGATAGGCAAGTTCCCTGTGCCTCGGCGGATAAAAATGATCTAAGCCCCATGCTGCTACTGCAATGGTTTTACCCGTGCCTGATAACGCCCCCCAATGGCTAGCACCATCAATCCCATAAGCCATGCCACTGGTGATGGTAAAACCCAGATGAGATAAATATTTGGCAAATGTTCGAGCAGTTTGTTCACCTTCGCGGCTGGGATGGCGTGTCCCTACTATTGCTAATTGAAGACTTTTCAAGAGTGTAACATCGCCTTGCACAAATAATAGTAGTGGGGCATCATAAATTTCACGCAAGAGAGGGGGATAAGCAGGATGATGGAGAGTTAGCAAATGATTGCCATTTTCTGCTAACCACCGCATATCATTTTCAACGGCCTGCCAATTAGGATTTTGTAGATAATTAAGCAAATAACCTTTGCAATGAATGCTTTGCCACTCCCAACGGCCGGCTTCAAACACTTCGCGTGGGCTACCAAAATAATTGATCAGGCGTACAAAATCAATTGGCTTCACGCCCGGTGCTCGTGCCAAAGCTAACCAATATTCGTCACCTATACTACGTGAGCCCATAAATTCAAAAAGGTAACTGGTAATTGGTAATTGGTTTTTCGGGAAGAACCAAAAAAATAACTATCCCAAACGCCAAGACAAGAAACTAAGTTTTTTGGTGCATTGTCGATTGAAACAGGATGTTTTTTACATAATTTACTGAAAACTCAGGAGAAATTTTTGGCATCCAATATTTTCAATGACTTACAAAAACATGCCCAACCAAAAATTGTAACTACTCAGCACCTAAGTGTGCGAATTATTATAGCCTGGGGCAACACCCCAGTGCAGGTGTTTATGATGTTCCCAGGGCGCAGCCCTTGTCGTTATACATAAATATCTAAATAATTGAAATATAAAGATATTGTGTAGGGTGCGTCCCACGCACCATAACGATGCAATGTGTTGAAAAATGGTGCGTAGGACGCACCCTGCCTTTGATAATTTTAACTTGTGTATAACGATGCGGGGCGCAGCCCTGGGCTTTAATAAAGCGCCCAGAAAGGGCTGAGTAGTTGCATAATTTGTCCCCCAAAATTTATTATAGCCTGGGGCTTTGCGGCAGGTGCAGGTGTTTATGATGTGGAGAGGGCGCAGCCCTGGGCTTTAATAAAGTGCCCTTTCAGGGCTGAGTAGTTATTTTTAATACTGTCACTGGTTTGTGGGAGCTACCAATATATAGGTTTAAGGGTAATGGCACGCACGATACGTTGCCCACGGGGTTGCAAAACCCCGTTCAGCCAGGGGCGTTGCCCCTGGAACTATCGTGCGTGCCATTAGGTTCAAGGGACAGTCACTTCATCAAGTAAACGAATTGGTAAATTTGATTTCATAACTAACGCATAACTGACGTACTCAAACACACGAAACACTAACAAAGAGCCCACCCGTTGTTGCGGTAATATGATTTCTTCTTCATAAAGCTCCCTAATAAAACGACTGCCGTTGTTGACTGCTAACACATGCCCCCTTTCTATATCATCGTTTGAGCCTTTGTTAATTATAACTATTTGGTATTTACCAATAAGTGAGCCGGTACCATCAATAACTGCAATGATGTACGCATCTTCTAGTAACGTTGGTGAATGTGGATAGAAATCTTCTTGGAAGCCCCGTTCCTCCACGGGCAGTAAACGATCACCGTTTTTAATTTCACGGGTAGCTGATGTGATGTTTAAGGTGGCTGGCTCACCGGGGATGTCGAGTGCGGCTTCTCCAAGATAAATTGCCTCATAAGCCAATACTTCACCTTCCTCGCCATCCAGCGGGCTGCGATAGGTTTGTCCCATACGCACTATCATGTACCGACTTCCTACAGATGCCGCCTCATTGAGACCACTGACATAAATCCGAAACCCTTTAGTTGAGAGCAATGATTGGTTAGCATTGGTAATAATCCTGCCTGCATCATTGATTTCTTCTTCTGTGATGAGTTTGGGGCGATTGAAAAATTGTTGTATCTGTTCTACCTGAATGGTAGGAATACGGTATTCCCGTTTAATAATACGCACCTGTGGTGATAATTTCACGGTGCGCCCATCGCTTGACGGCAACACAGGCTCACTGTTTTGGGCAAGAGTAGGTGAACTTGCGCCATAAGCTATGAATAATAGTAAGACTAACAAAATTTTTTTCATCAGTAATTGTCACTCGTATATCGACGTTTTTTGGGTGAAGCGCTTGCAAAACGCAGGTTTAAAAAAAAACAATAGGTTACAGATGCATTCCAAAGCCTAACTTATTGATTGTTGGTTATGTGCCAATGATTTTGCTAATATAGATGTTCATATAATTAATTTCACAAATAGGGTGATATTTGTAAATTCACATTGTTTCATTCAGGCTATTAACATTCAACCCCTCGGGGTTGGCAGCCATGAAAATGTCTTCGACATCTGGTGGTGATTTGACAAACACCAAAGTGATTGTTCAGAAAAAATTCAATCAAAACAACCCTGAAAATGTGAATAGCCCCCAGGTGAAACCTGGGGGGGGGAATATCATCCACATTTCAGGACTACCTCAAAATTAACGGATACTATCCCTAAGAAGGGATAGCATCCGTAAAGTGAAATTATTTGAAATTATTTGCCAAGCACCCTTCATTTATCCTGAAAAGGGCAACCAATCGGGCTTGCCACTACAATATATAATGGTTTTTTTGAAGGCAGCCATAGGCCATTGAGCCTCAAACCTACCTATTACCTATCTCTTGCAACTTTTGTAAACTCTGTTTAACGTCAGCATTGCTAGGCTCAATGGCTAAGACTTTCTGATAGAGGGCTATCGCTTCGTCCAAGCGTCCAGTCATGCCCAAAATGCTGGCAAGATTAATATGCGCCTTCAAATTTTGTGGATAAATTTGAATGGCTTGGCGATAAGACCTTTCAGAATGATGGAAATAGGCTTGCGCTTCAGGGTGACGGCCTTGAGTTTGATGATCGTGTCCCTGATCAAAAAGAATATTACCTTGGTTGATCAAGAATTTTGCATGATCAAAGGGGCGCAGGTTTTGCTTTTGGCCCAAAGCTCTATCTACCCACTTCAACGCTTCATCATATTGGCCCAAGGTTTTGTGAGCAACAATCAGATTCAGCGCAGTTTCGGTGGTAACCGAGATAGATCCACTGCCATCAGGGCTTTGTTTCTTCACAACAGCATGGTTTAAAGCATCGATGCCTTTTTTGAGTGTCTCTTTACTTTGTTCTGTCTGCCCTTGTTGTTTTTCTAGTTGTCCCTTTTGAATCAAATGTTTACCAAGGATAATCCAACT
>QNER01000823.1 GCA_003646175.1 Candidatus Parabeggiatoa sp. nov. 1 | reverse complement strand
TTCAGGGCTGAAATTCTAAACCCATAAATCCTAGGGCGTTGCCCTAGGCTGGTATGTCAGCCCCAGAAAGGGGCAAAGCAATCTAAAAAAGTCTTATGCGAACTTAGTGATTGCTGTACTAGTGCAAGATCGCTCCAATCTTCGGACCACCCAGCCAACAGCCAAAGTGGTCTGGGTCCTGCCGCGGTCGTGTACTAGACTTTTGATGGAATGGAAACTTTCAGAGACTTGTGTATCACGATGAGGGCTCAGCATGGGAAAGCAGTCGACGGCGAAAAATATCTGCGAGTCTTTCGGTGTTACGTTGCAATTCATAGTTCTGCAAAACCTGCCGGCGCCCAGCTTCACCCAGTTGACGACGCAATTCAGGCTTGTCCATCAATAACGTTATTGCTTGTGCCAATGCCTCGGCATCTGAAGGCGCGACTAAAATGCCCTGTTGAATACCAATCAACTCTGGAATTCCGGTGATTTGTGTGCTGACACAAGGAATTGTCATGACCATCGCTTCCATTAACACAACCGGGATACCCTCAGCAAAACTGGCCAGGGCAAATACGTCAGCACTGGTGTAAAAATCTAGAATTTGTTCTTGGTTGACGGCCCCGGCAAAAATCACTTGCGCCGTGAGCCCTCGCTGTCTTACTTCATTTTCTAAGCTTTGACGATCAGGGCCATCCCCCACTAAACGTAAGCGTAATTGACGGCCTTGGGCTATTAGATGTGCCACGGCTTCCAGTAAAATCAATTGGCCTTTAGCGGGGACAAGACGGCCCACACACAGTATTTCAAACGGATCTGGTTGTTGTCGAAAGGGGCGTGGCGTAAATTTTGCCGGATCCACCCCTAACCGGCTGATTTCTAATTTATTCCACACGCTGGGGGGTGACAACATCATTAATTGACTGCGGGCAAAGTGACTGATACAACAAATAAAAGCGGCATCTGAAATCTTTTGGGTTAAATAATTACCAGGCGTATCGTAAAACTCATCGGGGCCGTGCACAGTCAAAGAAAAGGTCATCGGAAAAATGTGGTGAGCAATTAACGCTACCGTCGCGGCTGCCATGGGGATATGGACGTGTAGGTGCGATTTTTGCTGGTGACGCATCCACTGCCCAATCATGACGGCTTCGACAAAGTAGAAAAAGCCATACAGCATTTTTTTTAAATCAAATTTGCCCAAACGTAGCGCAAAAAACAAACCACGCACATAGCCCAGCGGTTGAGTCAACAACGTCTGTAGATGTGCTTTTATGGCTTTTGCGAGGCCGGCCGGTTTGACATAAAAAGTGTTAGCCGCTTCCTCGCGTTCGGTCGCCGTTAATTGCTCAGGTTTGCGATCTGGCGCATTAATCGAGGCCACGCTAATGTCAAAGCCAAGGTCGCGCAAGATGCGTATTTCGCGCAAGATAAAGGTATGTGAAATCGCGGGATAGCGGCTTATTAAATAAGCTATCTGAATTTTTTTCATTGTTGTGATACTTCGCACCCTTCTTCAGGGTGAATTAATATAAAGAAATCATGATTGACAAAGTTCTTATTTCTATTGACCTTCAGCCACCTCCGCCTTAACAAAATCAATCTGTCAAATCCGTCAATCCGTTGTACTTCCAGTATATTACGCTTGAAGTAATTCTTGATACAAGGTTAAAATTTGATCTACCTTGGATTCCCAACCATAGAGACGCTCGGCACATTGTCGGCCGGCTTCACCTCGCCGTCGCCATACCTCGGGGTGAACGGCGATATCAATTAGATTGTCCACCAAGGCTGCAATGACGGCGGGTGTTCCCCCGTCGGGCGGGATAGCATAACCAACGCTGTCATCGACCACTTCAGCCGGGCCGCCATATTTAATGGTCAATACTGGCCGGGCACAAGCCATTGCCTCAAGCAAAACCGCACCGCCGGATTCGCGCACTGAGGGCAGACATAAGACATGGGCCGCATGTAGTTGTTCGACAATTTCTGCGGGTGGGGCCGGCCCATACCAAGTGAGGAGGTGATTGATTTGTAAGTCCTTGGCTTGATTTTCCCACTTTTCTCCGAGAGGCCCATAACCCACTATTGTCAATTTTACCGGCAACCGGTCTTTTAAACGGGCAACGGCTTCTAGTAACATTGGTAAGCCCTTGAACGGTTGAAAGCGGGCCACAAACACAATGTGCAAAGGTTGTGTGCGAGACGGTGGTGCTGGCCAAGGTGCCGGTGTAAATAAGTCCAAATCAACCCCATTTTCTATCAGGGGCCGACAGCGGACACGGTGACGTGCTGGGATACTTTGCCATGTTGCTGTCGTGCCTGTGAGAATGGCCGACGCATGCCGAGTTGCCCCTATTATCCCGTTTAGCATTTTTCCCAAATGACGAATAGGGTGGAACCAGCTTGACTCCGCCCTCATAATTTCTGGAAATTCGGTCGGGGTTTTGAGGCCACCGTTCCACGGCCCTAGCACCACGGGACGTTTGAGGACATGCAAGCGAGTTGCCGCGACCGGGGAGACGGGTGTCACAGCATGAATAATGTCCCACTGAGCACCAGCTTTAAGCCGTGCTTTCAACTGTCGGATGGCTTGCCAGTCATAGAGATAAAAGTCCGGCGACATGATCAACGATCTCGTATGTTCGCTGGTAGGAAAAAGTCGATCAGCTATGTTAAAGAGCGGCTTTGCAAACCACTCCGTATCAACAAAGATTATCTCGGAATCGGCCAAGGGCGCACCGGCTTGCAGCAGATCATCACGGTTTCTAGCATGGGTAACCAAAGTAGTTGGCACACGCTGAGCGAGACGGGAATACCATTGCCAACCAATTTGGGGGATTGCTTCTATTCTTGGCGCACATTGATAGGCCGAAAGCAGCACGCGGGGGAAAGCTAATTTTTTTGACATAGTCACTGGTTCAAACCCACCGATTTTTAGTTTTTGATTGATATAAAATTTAGTTTCGTTAATTATTCAATCCGTTTATAAAAACCATAATTAATGTAGGACAAAACCTTGAAGGTTTCCAAAACCTTGAAGGTTTCTAACTGGTATGGAAAACCTTGAAGGTTTCCAAAACCTTGAAGGTTTCTACTGAAAAACTATATGCTTTCTTTCCCATTACCCATTCCCCTACAAAACACTTTTGAGTGCATTAACAATCTCAGTTTGCACTTCAACAGTCAAATAAGGGTGCATTGGCAAACTTAATATGCACGGGGTAACTTGTTCGGCAATGGGGAAATTGCCCACATCCGGCCTCGCAAAAGCGGGTAGTAAATGGATGGGCAGCGCGATTGGTACCGCTGTCGGGATACCCTGTTTTTGTAATTGCTGTTGAATATCATGGCGATTTTTTACTTCGATGGCATATTGACTATAAACGCTGGTGTTGTGAGCCGCTATCATTGGTGTTTTCACCGACTCTTTTAATAAGCGTGTGTAATTGGCAGCAATTTGAGTGCGGCTTTCTAATTCTTGGGGAAATATTTGCAATTTTGCCAACAGTAAACTGGCTTGCAAGGTATTTAAAGGGCTATTGATGCCTATTGTTTGATAATAATTATGCCGAGTTTGTCCATGATCACGCAATTGCCGCATCTTATTTGCCAATTCATCATCATTGGTGAAACAAGCACCGCCCTCGCCATAGGTGCTGAGTGGTTGGGCTGGGGAAAAACTGGTGCAGCCTATTGTCGATAATGTGCCAGCGTTGAGATTATGATAAGTCGCCCCAACACTTTGAGCCGCATTTTCAATCACCGGCAAGCTATGTTGATTAGCAACTTCATTGATACTGTTAAAATCAGCACATTGCCCAAAAACATTAGCTGCGATGATGGCTTTGGTTTTTGAAGTGATCGCTGATTTGAGCAACAATGGATCAAGCGTGTAAGTGGCAGGTTCGATATCGACAAACACCGGTTTTGCGCCAAGCAAAGCGATCATCTGGGCACTGGCAATCACATCAAACGGTGAAATAATCACTTCATCCCCGGTTTTAATGTTGATAGCCAGCAACGCAATCAGTAAAGCAGATGTTCCACTGCCCACGCAGACACAATGTTTAGCACCGATAAAGTTTGCCAATTCATTTTCAAGGTTTGTAACAACAGTTCCCCCAAGGTATTGTCTTTGCTGTAACACAGAAAAGATCTGTTTTTCTAACTTTGGACGCTGGGCGAGTTGCTGACTCACTAAGTCAACTAGCGACAATTCCTCTTCATGTTGTGCGAGCATACCATAAACAAATTCATGATCACCACATTCGATGTTGGGGTGAACCGAAATAAAGTCAGGATGATTAGTCCAAAGAATTGTGGTGCCCGGCAAAGCG
>QNER01000822.1 GCA_003646175.1 Candidatus Parabeggiatoa sp. nov. 1 | reverse complement strand
GAATGATATCCTAGGGCGTTGCCCTAGGCTAGTATGTCAGCCCCTTTCAGGGGCAAAGCAGCGTCAGGCTTATTTCCGGACAACTCTAATGTTATACGAACTTAGTGTTTGCTGTACTAGGGCAACCATAAAGGATTACCATTGCATTTAATAATGTTTAGTAGAGGTAATACTTTGTGCTTATAATTACATTTATTAAGTGATTTTATACACGTTCCTTAGTGAGACTATCGCTACAAAAAGCGATAGCATCACGGCTTGAACATTTTTTTGTCCTGTACATAGATTCTAATTGCCGTAACTTCTGGTCAAGTTGGCTATTGTTGCGTTATTTCTACATCCTAATTTCTGGATTGGTGTTTTACTGACTCACGTCTTAAAAATAATGTTTATCATAAAACAAACTTTATCATAAAACAATTTAAGTCAAAAGTTCACAGATAGCATCCCTCGAAGGGATGCTATCTGTTATATATAAGGCAAAACCGTAAAGCGTTTCCAAAACGCTTTACCGTTTCTAACTGATGGCAAAACCGTAAAGCGTTTCCAAAACCTTGAAGGTTTCTAATATTTCTATTGATTCACAAAGGTTTTCAGCAGCACTTTACCATTGACAAATTTTACGTTGATGGTTGCGCCGCTTCTGTTTTTCCAAATCGTATTGGTAGTGGACAAAGCAGCACCAATGTCGCTGGTTTTGGATTCCGTGGGCTCACCCAAAACGGCTTTGACTTGTTCCATCGTCATACCATTTTTGATTTTAGCATAATTTTCTTGGTTGATTTTGGAACTACAACCAAATAAAAAAGCCAATAAGCCGGCAATGATGGCTAATTTTAACAACGTTGGTTTACGGTTTGTCATAAAACATTCCTTTCAATAACATTAAAAGTTTGCGAATAGAGAACCACGAATGACTTGAAATTTAATGGTTCATAAAAAAATAAATGCGCGTTAGAATTTCACAGTATAACAAATACTGAATCAAGTTATGGTTTAATATCAAAAATTTTATTAAAGCATAAAACATCATTAATTGTTTTCATTTATTCGCTATTCGCCATTCGCCATTCGCTATTACAATTTTTTTGTAGGGTGGGCAAGAAAAAGACCTTGCCGGCCCCTACATTTTAACTTATCTATAACGATGAGGGTGTCAACCCGGGGTTTTGCAAGAGGCTAAATTTATTACCATTCATCATTCGTTATTCGGCATTACCGAATAGTTTAAACCGAAATTGTTTGAGGATCAATATACTTAACTCCCTTGAAAATGGTGATAATGTAAAGAGCTTATGGTTTACAACGTTTGTATTTCTATTGACGTTGAGCCACATCCGCCTTAAAAAATCAATCCATCAAATCCGGAAAGAAGTTGTGCTCCCGGTATATTAACAAAGCCTATTCATGTTGATAATGCACAGCCAACCACACCGTCGGTTGTGATAAATCCGTCCATTCAACGCGATGACGCTGATGGGCGGGAATGTGGACATAATCACCGGGGTGCAACACTTGGACAATGTTTTCAGTTTCAAATAATAAGCCGGCACTGCCGCTTAAAAGAATAATCCATTCATCTTGTTCTTGATCATACCATTCATCAGCAGGCGTGGCTTGTCCCGTTGAGACTATTCTTTCAACTGTCAAATGCGAAGTGCTGAGTAATTTTTCAAAAACTTCGTCCGTGGTAGGCGTAATTAAGGGTTTAAAAATATTTTCAATTTTCATCGTAACGCGGATTTTGCAGATTACTGTGCTTTGAAAGCGAAAAGGGTTTTTCAAACCGTTTTTGGTAAAATGGTTTCTAAATAAACTTGTTATTAAAATATTCAAGTGATTTATGAAATATTCTGAGTAAATTGGGAATTGGGTTCTACGCAAAAGTTGACAGCATCGCTCCAACTTTTGCGTAAATCCCATTCTCCATTCGCGCAAAAACTTTAGGCGCGAACACAATTCACCATTCACAATTCACAATTCACAATTCATCCTTCCTTCGTGACTCTCAACAACTCATCAAGTGCCGTTTCTCCCTCCAATACCCGTTTCATGCCATCTTGTTGAATATCCTCACTTTGTTGATGCGCGTAAGTTTCTAAAGCCTGTTGTCCAGCACAATCATGTATCATAGTGCGGAGTGTGCTATCTATGCCAACCAATTCATAAATGCCGGTGCGCCCGCGATAGCCAATCTGGTTGCATTGTTCACAGCCTTGCGGGGCGTATAAGTTGACATGCTCATCAAAGTGTAAAGCCTGTTTTTCTATGAGATTAGGGGTATAGGATCGTTTACAGTGAGGGCATAACAAGCGCACTAAGCGTTGCGCCATCATGCCTATCAGGCTGGACGACAGCAAAAAGGGTTCAATCTTCATATCACGCAGACGTGTCACAGCCCCAATAGCGGTGTTAGTGTGCAAAGTCGATAACACCAAATGTCCGGTGAGGCTGGCTTGGACACCAATTTGGGCGGTTTCGGTATCGCGGATTTCGCCAACCATCACAACATCAGGATCTTGTCGCAAAATGGCACGTAAGCCCCGCGCAAAAGTCATGTCTACTTTCGTATTAACTTGGGTTTGCCCAACACCATCCAAGTAATATTCTATGGGATCTTCCACCGTCATAATATTACGACTGCGATCATTGAGATTATTGAGCATCGCATACAAAGTAGTGGTTTTGCCTGAACCGGTAGGCCCTGTGACGAGAAGCACGCCGTGCGGTTTTTGTAGAA
This sequence comes from Candidatus Parabeggiatoa sp. nov. 1, assembly GCA_003646175.1. Lineage (GTDB taxonomy): Bacteria > Pseudomonadota > Gammaproteobacteria > Beggiatoales > Beggiatoaceae > Parabeggiatoa. The sequence goes on along the minus strand of QNER01000822.1, from coordinate 1,583 downwards.
GTTCTTGCAAACGGCCTAATGTGTCAGCCGACATGCCGATTTGTTTTAAATCTAAGCGCCCCGCTTGTTTATCCAGTAAACGTAAAACGACTCTTTCGCCATGCCCAGATGGCATTGTAGAAACACGCACATCAACAGCGCGTCCAGCAATACGCAATGAAATACGTCCATCTTGAGGCAAACGTTTTTCGGCAATATCCAGTTTTGCCATGACTTTAATGCGCGACACTAGCAGCGGTGCTAACACGCGCCGAGGTTGTAGCACTTCGCGTAATACGCCATCAACGCGAAAGCGCACGACGAGCCTACTTTCAAATGGTTCAATATGAATATCTGACGCATTTTCTTTAATCGCTTCGGAGAGCAAGGCATTGATAAGACGAATAATAGGCGCGTCATCATCACTTTCTAATAAATCTTCTGGCTCAGAAAGTTGTTGCGCGACTTGAAATAAATCTAATTCATCCCCCAAGCCTTCCATCATTTGCATAGATTGATTGGCTTGTTGTTGCTCATAATGAGTAGTGAGTAGCCTATCAAATTGTTCAACAGAAATACTCTGTAAATTCAATGGGATGCAAAAAAAACGTCGGATTTCACTTAAGGTATGGCGCGTCATTTCTGGGCGGTGGCTGATAGTGGCACTGTGAGCATCAATATTTGTGAGTATCACGCCATGACGTTTGGCGAAGGCAAAGGGAAGAGTCATCATGTTTTCGTTTGGTGGGTGGTGTCGTTCATTTAAGGCGCAAAGAAATCTCTATAACTACATGGATTGCTTATAAAAAAGGATAAACCGGCTAGAACTACAAGGATTGCTTATAAAAACGGATAAATCGGCTAGAACTACTACAAGGATTGTTTATAAAAAAGGATAAATCGGCTAGAACTACTACAAGGATTGCTTATAAAAAAGGATTTTTCTTTTAGATTGTTTATAAAAAAGGATTTGATTGAAAATGGGCTTTAACTTAAACCCAAAAAGCTCAACCAAAGCGCGAACTAATCCTTTTTTATAAATAATCCTTGTAGTTATACATAAAACCAGAACTACAAGGATTGCTTATAAAAAAGGATAAATCGGCTAGAACTACTACAAGGATTGCTTATAAAAAAGGATTTTTCTTTTAGATTGTTTATAAAAAAGGATTTTTGATTGAAAATGGGCTTTACATTAACTTAAACCCAAAAAAGCCCAACCAAAGCGCGAACTAATCCTTTTTTATAAATAATCCTTGTAGTTACACTGATTAAAAATGGACTTTACTTTAACTTAAACCCAAAAAAGCCCAACCAAAGCGCGAACTAACCCTTTCACCTAGCCTCAATTTTCAACGTCAAACGCACTTTCACCTTATCATGAACCGGCTGACGTTCAACACTAATCGTACTCACTTGTACCTGATGCTGATTGTACAATTGCCCCAGCCAACGCATCAACTCAGTAAAACTGACATCTTCAAAATTCACCCTGACTTCATGTTCCCCTTTTGGCTCAATGCGCTTATTGGTTTTACTGAGCGCACCTTGGCGGGTACTTTTATCAATCATGCTCAATAAAGATTGCTTGCCGCTGGTGGCGG
>QNER01000821.1 GCA_003646175.1 Candidatus Parabeggiatoa sp. nov. 1 | reverse complement strand
GCCCCAGGCTATAATAATTCGCCCTTTCAGGGCACCTGGGGCGTTGCCCCAGGCTATAATAATTCGCCCTTTCAGGGCACCTGGGGCGTTGCCCCAGGCTATAATAATTCGCCCTTTCAGGGCTGAGCACCTGGGGCGTTGCCCCAGGCTATAATAATTCGCACACTTCGGTGCTGAGTAGTTACGAAATTAAGGCAGACGATAATAGGCTCCTCGCCGTTCACCTTCACGCACTAACTTTCCTTCCCTAGCCAGTTTTTTCAACAGATAAGAGCTTTTATGGTAATCCAAATTAAGCAATTGCCGGCACTGGGTATTGTTGATAGAACCCTGTTCGCGCACATAAGCTAAAATCTTTTCCTCACCGCCAATTAGCAAAGCTTGTTCTGACAGGGTAGGTTCAACGGATGCGCTTTTCTCGTTTGATTCAATTACTTGTGCCGGCTCAATGAGATCAAAATGCGCAGGTTGAATCGGAGCACCATCACAACTGATCAGGGCGTGTTCAATGCGATTTTTTAATTCCCTGATATTGCCTGGAAAATCGTAATTTTCTAAGGTTGCTAAAGCTTCTGGTGTTAATGTCGGTTCCGGGCGGCACATTTCCGCTGCAAGCATAGATAAAAGATGTTTTACCAGCAGAGGAATATTTTCTTTACGTTCACGCAGAGGTGGCGCATGGATGGTATAACTTCCCAACCGATAGTAAAGAGCCTCGCGGAACTCATTCGTCGCAATCTTCGCTGGCAAATCGGCATTAGTCGCGGCAAGGACGCGGACATTCACTTTTTTTTCCCGATTCCCACCCACCGGCATCAATGTGCCATCCTCTAAAGTGCGTAGCAGTTTGGCTTGTAATAGCGTTGGCATATCACCAATTTCATCCAGAAATAAAGTCCCGCCATCGGCTTGCTCAAAGTAGCCTTTACGATCGCAGACGGCACCCGTGAAAGCACCCTTAACATGACAAAAAAAATGTGATTCGGCTAAATCTGCTGGAATCGCAGAACAGATCACCGGCAGAAAGGGTTCTTTTGCACGAATACCCCCAAAATGAATCGCACGAGCAATCAGTTCTTTACCAGTACCACTTTCCCCAAGAATAAAGACATTGGTTTTTTCCACTTCTTGTAAACGACGAATATCGTCGAGGATTTTGGTAAATGTTTTACTTTTACCGATAAAACCTGAAATCCCCCAGCGTTTTGTTTCTTGCCCAGAAAGCGTAGAAAAAAGCTTAGCATCCGTTACTTGCAAAGTATCTTCGGCTGGTTATCGCCGAGCAATCTCTTGTTTGAGTTGTTCATTGAGTTTGATTAACTCGGCATTTTGTGTTTCCAACTGTACTTGTTGATTGCGGAGGGTGAGATGAGCATTGACTCGTGCTAACACCTCTTCATGTTGAAAGGGTTTGGTGATGTAATCTACGCCACCGACTTCAAAGGCTTTGACTTTATTAGTAACATCATCCAACGCACTGAGAAAGATAATGGGAATTTCTTGTGTTTGTTTAGAAGCCTTTAATTGTTTGCAGACTTCATAGCCATCTATTTCCGGCATTTTAATGTCTAGCAAAACTAAGTCATGCGGTTCTAATTGGGCGGCTTTCAATGCCCTCAGACCATTTTGAACACCGCGCACTTTATAGCCTTGCTCAATGAGCGTCTTAGATAAAAAGCGTAGGTTATCTAGGGTATCATCGACAACTAAAATATTCGCTTTCTGGGATTTAATGTTATCCATGTTTGTTTTTAGTCTGGTTGGTTAAACTCTATTTCAAGTTTTTGTTCAGTTATAAACCTTCAAGGTTTTGGAAACCTTGAAGGTTTTGCCCTATATCAACCAGGGGCAACGCCCCTGGCTGGCTGGCTGGCTGGAAAAATTTATCATAGTGCTGGGCGGATTTCAAGTGTTCCCATTTGCCCATCCCACGTTTGCCATTTTTGGCTGTGGCACGTATATTTCGCCATGTTGTCAAAGCTAGATTGGTGTGTCACCGCGATGAAATAATACAAGAAACGTGCCAACATTAAAAATTGTTTTATTTCAATGAAATATGAAAAATTGGATGACCAATGGTTTAGAGAATGCTCATAAAATGCTCATAAAACACTCATAATGCTCATAAAACGCTTATATTGCTCATAATAGTACCAGCAAAAAAAAAAGCGGAATGAATACATCAGGACGATTGATTAAGAAATCAGAAGGCGCATTCCCATTTTCATGGACAAGTACAACGGATACTCGAAATAAACGGATAGGGCTGCACCTGAAGTGATGAGTTGTGATAATGTTTTTTGGGGAATGAGATTGATGAAAAATCCGATTTCAGGAACTTGACTCGGATTTCTTGAATAGAAGTGAGAAATCCGCTTTCTTTGAGAAACCGGATTTCTTGAAAGAAGTGAAAAGTGAAAAATCCGATTTCTGGGAAAAATCGGATTTTTTAAAGTCAATGCGTCATCAGCAACAACGGTTGTGGTTGTTCTTGAGATTGCACAGGTGAGGCGGTTTGAAAAGCACGTTCAAGGTGATCCAAAAAACCATAGGGCCGTTCCTCTTCTGCCACGTTTTTGGTTTGAATGTCTAACGCCGGTTTCAAAAGCGATTCGGCGCGGGTATATTCACCCATTTTTTTATCAAGCTCAGCCAGATTGTTCAAGCTTGCCGCAACCTCAAAGTGTTCTTCCCCAAAGTGCTTTATCAAAATGTCTAATGCCCGTCGATAACGTGGTTCGGCGCGGGCATACTCACCCGTAGCAACATAAAGCTTAGCCAGATTATTCAAGCTTGCCGCAACCTCAAAGTGATCTTCCCCCAAAGTTTTTCTTCTGATTTCTAATGCCCGTCGATAACGTGGTTCAGCACGGACATATTCACCAATTTGGCTATAAAGTTCGGCTAGACTGTTCAAGCTTTGAGCAACAAAAGGGTGTTCTCCTCCCAATATTGTCTCTCGGATAGTCAGGGCACGTTCAGCAGGCACAAGAGCTTGTTGATATTTTCCGTGCTGAGAATAATTCTTAACTTGCTCATTGAGCTTTTTAGTCATCATCAAACTCAGCTTTTCCAAAAAATCTAACTTATTATCACGACTTTTTGGAAGAGTCTTTGCTTGAGCCATTTCCGACAAGTCGAATTTTTGAGGTATTGCATATCCTACGGTTCCATTCACAAAATAAGAAACGGTTACAAAAAAGCGGTTCCACAACATGTTATTTCTCCTATCAATGTTGAACAAAGATTCGTTATAAGAAAAGAATCAATCCGTTAAATCCGGAAAGAAGTTGCACTTCCCGTATTTTTTGGGAACGTCTTGATGCTATGCGCTATATTTTTACTTATACTTTATACAAAGAACGTGCCAACTTTAAAAATATTTTTATTTCAATGATATACACAGAATCGCAAATCTCAATGCTCATAACGTTGCTCATACTTCATTTTACGGATGCTATACCTCGATGGGATAGTATCCGTTTTAACACGAAGCCATGAACAATAGGTTTTGAATACGTGGTAGCAAAAAAGCGGTGGGCATGTGTGGTGTACCAGATAACAATATTGCCCCAAGGTGGGATAAAAGGGTAGGGGGAAAAAATAATTGCTCGCTATTTATACTAATGGCACGCACGATAGAAATTTTGGTTGTGCAAGAACAGCTAGGTAGTTACACTGGCTTTAATAATACACCCCGTTGGGATTAAATTTTAAAGCCCCAAAGGGGCGATATTAATATAGCCAGGGGCAACGCCCCTGGAACTATTTATACCTATTGCTATTGTGGCACTGATTTTGTCTAATTTACAAAAATGAAAATGGCTAGTGCAGAGAGCGGAAATCCCCAGACCACATTAGCCAACGGCTAAAGCCGTTGTCTAAAAGCTTAAGTACCCTAAAGGGCACTACAAAAGAGGGTTAGTCGGCTTCAGCCGACTTGAGCTTTTAGACAACTGCTTTAGCTGTTGGCTGAGATGGTATTTATATTTCCGCTTTACTGCACTAGGTACAACTACAAGGATTATTTATAAAAAAGGATTAGAGCGTGCTTGATTTTGAGCTTTTTGGGTTTCCTGTTGTGAACTACAAGGATTATTTATAAAAAAGGATTAGAGCGTGCTTGATTCTGAGTTTTTTGGGTTTGTTAATTGTAAATATTGACAAATATTCTAGTTTAAAGCCCATAAAAAGGAAAATTCTTTTTTATAAGCAATCCTTGTAGTTATAGCCTTTTAAAAAGGAAAATCCTTTTTTATAAGCAATCCTTGTAGTTATAGCCTTTTAAAAAGGAAAATCCTTTTTTATAAGCAATCCTTGTAGT
>QNER01000820.1 GCA_003646175.1 Candidatus Parabeggiatoa sp. nov. 1 | reverse complement strand
GGTTCTTGGGTATCAAGTTGCTCAAAAATGCCCCGAAAAGGAATTTCTACCATAGGTTCAATCTTACCCTTTTCAAACAGTACCAGCACACAAGAAGTGGCATGTTGTGAAAAGATTGAGAAATTGAGGCCCCATGGTACAACCGTGGCTCCAAAAGGAAAGGAATGTCCAGAAAGTTGTCCTAAACGGACTTTAAAACCTTGATAACAGTGAGTTGGATAAATGCTGATTTCCTCAATCTTTTCGAGTGTTTCTTCTAATAAACTTTCTAGTTGCAGTTCTTCCGGTAAAGCGGCTTGAGTTTTGTTATGCAACAGTGATTCAATAGAATCCACCTGTTCAATGACTGTTTCCAACAAGACTTCTTTCGATGGTTTATCCTCTTCCTGCTCACCCTGTTCCTGTAACAGACTTTGAGTGTTCGACACTGAAGCACTGAGGTGTCCAATGTCTGTCTGTAACAAAACCTCCAAATTCTTTTTTTCCTCTTTTAACTGGGATATTTCTCGCAGCAATTGCTCAATTTTATTGCGCAATTTTTTTTGACTCGCAAATAGTTCTGTCAACATAATTTTCAGTTTATTAGTTATCAGTTAGAGGCAAAAGTTTTTGCGCGCAAAAAATGTTTGCCTCGAAATCAGTTATCAGTTACCCAAAACTGATCCAGTGGCTGAATAATTTCATCTCTTGTTGTCGTTTCGTTAATGCAAATGCAGTACCATTTATTCTGATAAAATCAAAAATGAATGAATTTTATTTATCAAGTTTGGTTTTGACTTCACAATTCGCGCTTAACGTTTTTTTTTGTACACAAAAAAATTTAGGTGCAAACACAATTTTCTCAAATATATTTACCATTGTCATAAATTGAGCGGTTTTTTTTCTCCGTGCAGATCAAAAGTATTAAATATATTTACCATTGTCATAAATTGAGAGTTTTTTTCTCCGTGCAACTCAAAAGTATTTTATTGTAGGGTGGGCAAGTGTTTTTTTTGCCCACCTGATTGACTGAACTACAAGGATTGTATATAAAAAAGGATTTAAAAAACCTGTAACGACAAGTGCCTGTTTGGGCAAATTCATGTGGATTTCAACCAGACAGCTCGCTCACCAATCCTTTGTTATATACAATCCGTGTCGTTAACGGTTTTAATCTGTTCATATGCAATCGCATTGGAGTTCTTATTGTCAGACTAAAAACTTGCGAGTCGAGTTAAATAAAATACCAATGCTATTATGAAAATAAACCTTGATGTTCACCTTTTTTGTAAACAATTGATTTAAAAATAAATATTATTTTTGTGCTTAAAAACGCATTTTGTTTTAAATAAACGATTTGCATATTTAAGCGCTCAAAAATTGACTGGCGCAAAGTAAAATCACCTCAAAAACTTAAACGTTGGGTAAACCATAGTTGAGCCTATTTATGTAAGTCATTGAAAATACAGGATACCAAAAAGTTCTCCGACGTTTTCAATTTCCAGTGGAGGGCTATTTAATTTCCTACGTAAAGCCTTAGCACGGTGATACTTTCTTTTTGAGCAATTGGGAATTAGGAACTGAAGATTAATAAATTATAGTGCGTTTATTGTGATGTTTCCCAAAATAACAGGCAAACTGGTTTTCGTTTAGGCACTAATTAATTATATTATGATATACCATAGTATTCACTAAGTCGCTCCAATAATCCGTTATTAGTTATAATCAGTGAATACATTCCTAGTCACCACTGGGGCAGCTTAAAAATTTTTGGCCCTATAAAAAATAACCAAAACAAATAAAATACCTTATACATTATCAGTGAAGCGTGGCAACCCATTATATAAGTCATTGATTTTTAATGCACTACTGATTTGTAGAGACTACCCAATGACAATGGTAAATATAACTTTAAAGCGGCGATAAGTGCCTCAATATCAGCCGTGTTGGTTAATTGTTATTTATTTAATAGTTAAAAGGTATAAGCTCAATCATTTCGTGTTAGGGATACTCAAAAAATAAAATAAATTAATTAATCCCAAATTTCAGATTTGGATAGTTAATTGTTTTTGGGGTTCCCTTAAAAAACAATTAACCCATTACCCCTGAAGTCCATTACCCCTGCAATCCCTCAAACTCCTTACAACCAGGGCTTTTGTTAAGAAATTGCTAGATTAACGATGCCATTAAAATTAAGCTTTCCACCCACACCCAAGGCTACCCACGTAAACTGCGATTTTAGCTACCGGCTCCTTTTTTGGGAGAGTATTTGTTGTAAAGTGTCACAAAAACGGATACGATCCCAAAAATGGATCGCATCCGTTTTCTGTGTCTCGCTTTAAATTGAAAGCCATTATCGATAAATTTGGCGAGCAAAAGAGAAAGGAAATGGACATTGAAAACAAGTGTATTATTTGGTTATTTTATGACGGCTTGGTTTACATCTCCTTAAACGACATAAGAAAATATTGGATGTTCGTTTTAGGCTTTTAACTGTCGAATCCCAAACTTAAACACTTAGGAATATCGTAACTACTCAGCCCCAACGGGGCGAATTATTATAGCCTGGGGCTTTGCGGCAGGTGCAGGTGTTTATGATGTTCCCAGGGCGCTGCCCTGGGCTTTAATAAAGCGCCCAGAAAGGGCTGAGTAGCTACGGAATATCATCTGTGTGAGTGTTAAATTTAGGATTTTGCGAGGCTTATATTTGTTACTTGATGAACTTGATAAAAAGCTTCAACACGCTTTTTTTATGAACTAACACTATGAATATACAAGATATTTTAGCCAAACTCCAAGCACCCCATGAAAAATTGCCTTATGAGGTATTAAAAGCGGCTATCGCTGATCGTGAACAGATCATTCCTGAGCTGTTGCAACTCATCGAATGGGCTCAAGGTGAACAAGATTACTTATGGGAGAATCCAGACTACCTTGGGCATATCTACGCAATGTATTTACTGGCACAATTTCGAGAGAAATTGGCTTACCCGTTGATTATTGAGTTTTTTTCTAGCTTTGATGATGAAGATGAACCTACAGACAACCTTGGGCGCATTTTGGCTTCTGTGTGTGGTGGCGATGATAGCCTGATAAAAGGCTTGATTGAAAATGAGAAAGCGTACAAATATGCGCGGGGTGAAGCAATAGGCGCGCTTGTGAGCTTAGTCACTTGTGGCGAAAAAACTCGCGAGGAAGTGTTGGCGTATTTTCAAGCGTTGTTTAGAGAAAAAATCAAACGAGAACCGTCAAATCACATCGTTTGGAATTACTTGATTAGGCATTCAACCGCCTTGTATCCAGAAGAAGTTTATGAGGATATAAAACAAGTTTATGCCGATAAGCTCGCTGAGTCTTGGATTATTAGCCTTGAACATGTAGAAAGTCAGTTGGCATTGGGCAAAGAACGTGTACTGAAACGTCTTTCCGGAAAATACTCGCTTATTGACGATGTCATTGCCAGCCTGAAAAGCGGCATTTATTCTTTTAAAACTGAAGAGGATGAGCAAGTAAGTAAAACGCTCTTTGAATTAACCCTCAACACGGGGGATTTGCCACGCGACGCATTGACAAAAGCCATTGCGCTTCGTGAACCGGTAACGCCAAGACTTTTGAAATTCCTTGAGAGCCAAGAAGAACATGCTGATGAAATGCGCGGCAAAGAAAATCTTATGCTGCATATTTATGCGCTGTATTTACTCGCCCAATTTAGGGAACAACGCGCTTATCCAATCATTGTAAATTTCTTTTCGCTACCTGGTGACATTTCGGTGGAGACAACTGGTGATGTTGTCACTGAAGGTTTACATCGTATCTTGGCTTCTGTCTATGATGGTGATGATACCCCGCTGAAAGGCTTGATTGAAGATGCCAATGTCAATGAGCATGTCCGCAGTGCAGCCCTGAAATCGTTTGTGGTTTTAGTCGTATGCGAGAAAAAAAGCCGTAAAGAAATAATGGCTTATTTTCAAAGCTTATTCAAAGGTAAGCTGGAAAAACCCTCTCCCCCGGTTTGGACGAGTTTAGTCAATTGTAGTGCCGACTTATACCCTGAAGAAGTTTATGAAGACATTCAACAAGTTTACGCAGATGGCTTGGTAGAAGGGATTGAGATTGATGAGGTGCAAAAAAATTATGCCCTTGGCAAAAAGAAAGCACTTAAAAAACTGAATACTAACCCTCAATACACTCTCATTAAAGAGACTATCAAAGAAATGCAAAATTGGGCCTGTTTTAAAAAACAAAAGGAGGCTCCTCGTTTTTCTGAACTCAGAACCGGCCCCAAAATTGGTCGTAATGATCCGTGCTCTTGTGGCAGCGGTAAAAAATATAAGAAGTGTTGTGG
>QNER01000819.1 GCA_003646175.1 Candidatus Parabeggiatoa sp. nov. 1 | reverse complement strand
TTTGAGTGAGACTATCGCCAAAAAAGCGATAGCATCACGGCTTTTTCACGAGGGTTTGAGTGAGACTATCGCCAAAAAAGCGATAGCATCACGGCTTGAACACTTTTTTGTCCTGTACATAGAATTCAGACATAAGAAATGTCTATCGTGTGTGCTATTAAGCCATAGCCATCCACCCATCAAAAATCAAAAATCAAGAATGAGTTCAGACACCCTGATTTCAGTAAAAAACTTGTCGCGTTATTACGGTGGTTTTCGCGCCGTCAATAATATTAGTTTTGAGGTTAAACGCGGACAAATTTTAGGTTTTCTCGGCCCTAACGGGGCGGGAAAAACCACGACTATGCAAGTCATTACCGGGACGCTTGCCCCAACATTAGGGCAAATTGCTGTTGCCGGCTATGATTTATTAGATTATCCCCTAAAGGCGAAAGGGGCTATTGGCTATTTGCCCGAACAACCGCCGCTTTACAAGGAAATGTTGGTTGATGAATATTTGCAATTTTGCGCTAAATTGCATCATATTCCACGTCCCGCTATCGCTTCAGCTGTCAATCGCGCCATTGAGCAATGTGGTTTAGGTACAGTCAGTAGACGTTTAATTGGTAATCTGTCCAAAGGCTATCAACAACGCGTTGGGATTGCACAGGCGATTATTCATGCACCTTCAGTAGTGATTTTAGATGAGCCAACGATTGGTTTAGATCCTATTCAAATTAGGGAAATTCGTGACTTGATACGCAACTTAGGCGAAGAACATAGCGTCATTTTATCAACCCATATTTTGCCAGAAGTACAGGCTGTCTGTAATCATGTCCAAATCATTAATCATGGTCAACTCGTCATCAGTGACACGATTAGCGGCTTGTTTGCCCAAATGCAAACAACTCACTTGCAAATGGCATTGCGTCGGCCCCCTGATGTGGAGGTTTTGAAACAAATTCAAGGGATTGAAGCGGTTGAAGCGAAGGATAGCAACCATTTCCGCATTCAATATGCGGCCGATAATGACCCCGCAGAGGCGTTGGTAGAAAAAGCCGTTGCTGGTCACTGGGGATTGTATGAACTGATACCAGAACAACACACATTAGAACAGGCTTTTGTGGAATTAACCGGCACCGATGAAATGTCCCCTACCCCTTTTTCAACGGAAAAAATTGACAGTGGTGCTTTATTAACAGAAAGGACTGTGGGCTTTCAGAAAAAGGGAATCGATGCTTCAGCGGAAAACGCACCGCCGTCTGGCGAAATGAAAGCAAAATCCCTGAAATTGGAGTCGAAACTTTAGCGGAAAACGCGCGGCAGTCTGGCGAAACCAAAACAAAATATGATAGGTATTTTCAACTGATAACTGGTAACTGAATCCTTCTAACTGATATGTGGACAATTGCTACACGAGAATTACGAAGTTTGTTTCTATCACCGCTGGCTTGGAGCATTTTAGGTGCTGTACAGGTGATTTTTGGCTGGTTTTTTGCCATATTGGTGTACTGGTTTTTGCGACCTGAAATACAAACCAGTTTGGCAAATGATCCAAATGCACCGGGCTTGACGGCTTTGGTAGTGAGTTCTTTACTGGATTGGATTGGTATTGTGCTGTTGTTAGTTTCACCATTGCTGACGATGCGGCTGATTAGTGAAGAACGGCGCAATAGAACTTGGCCCTTACTGCTATCGGCCCCAGTGTCAATGACCAGTATTGTGCTTGGCAAGTTTTTTGGTTTGATGGGCTTCTTTCTCATTATGCTGGGGATGCTGATGTTGATGCCCCTGTCATTGCTATTTGGAGGCACCCTAGATTTTGGTCAACTCGCGTCGGGCTTACTAGGGGTTATCCTATTACTGGGCACATTAACGGCATTAGGACTCTATATTTCCACCCTAACAACTCACCCCACCATTGCCGCTATCACCACTTTTGGTGCTTTCCTGTTGTTATGGATGCTTGATTGGGGAGAAAATGTGGGTGACGGACAAACGGGGATATTAAGCTTGGCTTTTTGGTCAATTACCAAACACTATCAACCCTTGCTGAAAGGCCTATTTAGTACGGCCGATGTAGCCTATTACTTATTATTAATCGTGTTGTTTTTGATTTTAAGTATTCGCCGCTTGGACGCAGAACGTCTTCAATGAAGGAGAGCAGTCTTCGCTTCAAGGGCTTATCACCTATCAGTTTTCAAATCCGATGGCAAAAAAAACACAACGTGACACAGTGTTTTGTATAATAATAGATAAAAATCCTAGACTTATACTCTGTGGTACTCTGTGGTACTCTGTGTTCTCTGTGTTGAAAAATAGCCTTTTTTACAAACGGATAGGTGTTAAGGCTTCAAGGGGAAAGAGCCAATAAATTGTTTTGATAATTCCTCTGTGCTGGACGGGATTTGCAACACCGTCCGAAACATTTTTTCCCATTCTATTTCTTCAAGGGAAAACGTTGCTTGCGCGAAAGCAAACTTGCTCCTGCAAAAATAACTGACAACTGATAACTGACAACTGATAACTCAACTATGCAAGTTACTGCCCGTACTCATTTGCAAGTTCGTTTGCAAAATACGATCTTTATGGTGCTGTTAGTCGTAGCGATAGGTTTAATCGCTTGGCTAAGCACCCGTTATGAAATCAAAGCCGATTGGACTGTCAATAATCGGCATACCTTGTCGCAGGCCAGCATAAAATTGTTGGCGGAACTCACCGGCCCGGTGACCATTACTGCTTATGCCCGTAAAGACAATAGCTTACGCACTCCTATTCAGGATTTAGTGGAGCGTTATCAACGGCATAAAAGCGATCTCAATTTGCACTTTGTCGATCCATTCACAGCCCCCAGCTTGGTGCGTGAACATGGTATTAGGGCCGATGGTGAACTTATTATTGATTATCAAGAACGTACTGAGCATCTGCGACAAGTACCGCCCTCTGAACAAGAACTCACTTCGGCCTTACAAAAACTGGCACGTCCTAGCCAGCGTCTTATCCTCTTTTTAGAAGGACACGGTGAACGCAGTGCCAGCCATTTTGCCACCCATGATTTAAGCAAATGGGTACAAGCATTGAAGGATAGCGGGCTTCAAGTGCAACCACTGAATTTTGGCCAAACGCGGGAAATCCCTCAAATCACGGCGGTGTTAGTTATTGCCAGTCCGCGAAAACAGTTATTGCCCGGGGAAGTTGCCATGATTACAGATTATGTTGACAACGGTGGCAATCTGCTGTGGATGTTAGATCCCACGGTTCCTTTGCACGGTTTGGAAGCAATCGCGGCAAAATTCGGTTTAACCCAACAGCCGGGCCTGATAGTCGATCCAACCAGTAAATTGTTTGGTGTCGATAATCCAGCCATCGTCTCTATCACCACCACCGGCTATGGTCGTCATCCCATTACCTCGGGTTTTGAACAGTATTTAACCTTATTTCCACAAGCCAGTGGGTTAGTTACCGAACCACCGGCGGAAGAAGAGTGGGAAGAGACGGTTTTGCTAACCACTCACCCGCAAGTCTGGTCAGAAACTGGTGAGACAGAAGGCACGATTGAGTACAACGAGGACACGGATATTAGTGGGCCTTTGGATCTGGCCTTTGCCCTCGCCCGATCTAAACCACAGATTGCCGATGAGCCTGAAACAGAACTGGAAGCGTCTGAAACAGACATGGTAGATGATTCTCAAGCAGATAGCGCGGCGGATTCTGAAACCGGTACTGAGGCCGATACTCAGGTGGTGGACAGTGAGACTGAAGCTGATGCGAAGGATGATGAAGCCGAAACTGATGTTGATACCGGAAATGACGTCGAAATCGAAGCCGAGGACAATACGGTTATCCAAGAACAACGAGTCATTATTGTGGGAGACGGCGATTTTATCTCTAATGCTTTCTTGCAACTTGGGGGTAATCTTGAGTTGGGGATGAACATGATGAATTGGTTGGCAGAAGATGATAGTTTTATTGATATTCCAACCAAAACCGCTGTTGATTTGAGCTTTGATTTTTCGCCTAACGCTGCTATCTTCTTAGGCGCGTTCTTTTTGTTTCTTTTGCCGCTGGGTTTAATCAGCACTGGCATCTATATTTGGTTACGCCGGAGGAAAGCCTAATGCGTCAACGTTGGTTACAGAATCTCATTTTGTTGGGAGTTGTACTCGTTTTGGGTGCTTTGGTTTTTTATACGACTGAAAAGGATAAATCCACAGAATTACCTAAGCTCACTGAGATAGAGACGGATAAAGTTCAAAACATTCGCATTGAACGAGCCGGTAAAGGGCCAATTTCTTTGATAAAAGATGCCGGTGGGGTTTGGCAAATGACGGCTCCTTTTAACTTGCCGGCG
>QNER01000818.1 GCA_003646175.1 Candidatus Parabeggiatoa sp. nov. 1 | reverse complement strand
TTTTGAACCTAACTGATAACTAACAACTGGAATCATGTCATCACTTTTGCGTTTGAGAATAACAGGATTTAAATCCATTGCCAAGCTAGATTTGCCGCTTTTGCAGTTTAATGTACTCATTGGTGCCAATGGTGCCGGTAAAAGTAACTTGATGGCTTTTTTTAGGATGCTTCAGGCACTGACACAAAGAGAATTACAGTTGCATGTTGCAAGACTTGGCGGTGTGGATTCATTTTTGCATTATGGGCGCAAAGAAACTGCCGTGTTATCAGCCAATTTGTATTTTGGCTCAAATGCTTATAGTTTTGACTTAGAACCGACAGTCGATAATAAATTCATATTCGTTAAAGAATTTATGCAATTTCAAGGAAATGCGCCAATCGACTTGGGTTGTAGTCATGCAGAAAGTTTAGTCTCCACATCCGGGCATGATGACAACTTTGTGACAACGATAGCAGACTGTGCGGTTTATCATTTTCACGATACCGGTGACACTGCCAATGTAAAACGCTTACAAGCCATTAATGATAATGTCAAATTGCGCCAAGATGCCGGTAATTTAGCCGCTTTTTTGTATAAGCTCAAACAAATTTCCCCTAAACATTATGAGTTCATCCTCAAAACGATCCGACAAGTAGCGCCGTTTTTTGGTGATTTTCATCTAAGGGCTTATCCTGAAAATCCAAACAAAATCCAATTGGAATGGACGGAAAAAGGGAGTGACTATCCTTTTATTGCCAACGATTTGTCGGATGGTACTTTGCGGTTTATGTGTTTAGCGACTTTGCTGTTACAACCGGAAATGCCCACAACCATTTTAATTGATGAGCCAGAACTGGGGCTACACCCTTATGCCATTTCGGTATTAGCGGGATTATTTCGAGTCGCCTCGCAACGTTGTCAACTCATTGTCTCAACGCAATCGTTGAATTTGCTTGATGAATTTGAAGCCGGTGATGTGATTGTTGTTGATAGGGAAAATGGGCAATCGGTTTTTCGCCGTCTTGAGGAGGACAAACTGAGAAGTTGGTTGGAGGAATATAGTTTGGGCGAACTCTGGGAAAAAAATGTCATTGGTGGGAGGCCTACACGATGATTCGTATCAATATCGTGGTTGAAGGGCATAGTGAGGAACAATTTGTGCGTGATATTATCGGTGAATATTTAGCACCGAAAGGTATTTATGTCTGTGCGCGTCGAGTCAAAACCGGACGCAAATCTGGAAAAGATTATCGGGGTGGTGTCACGACTTACGCTAAAATAAAAAATGATGTCTTACGTTGGTTAGCCGAAGACAATACCGCTTATCTTTCGACTTTTTTTGATTTATATCGCTTACCGAATGATTTTCCTCAATTTAAAGAAGCTCAGAAACAGCAAGAACCTTTGCAACGAGTCCTTTGTTTAGAAACAGCGTTTGAAAACGATATCAACCATGAAAAATTGATACCTTACATTCAACTTTTTGAATTTGAAGGATTATTATTTTCAGATGTGCAAGCGATAGACGAGTGTGTCACGCTAACACTGGATGCACCAAGCCAATTAGAAAAACTGCATCATATTCGTCGCCAATATCCAACACCAGAACACATCAATGATGGTGCAAACACGGCACCTTCCAAACGTTTAGGCGCGTTATATCCATATTATGACAAAGTATTACATGGCAGTCTAATTAGTGAAGCGATTGGCTTAAACAAATTAAGACAAGAATGTCCGCATTTTGATAAATGGGTATCTCGCTTAGAAAATATTGCCTAACAACTTGTGAGGATTAAACCGAAGCAAAGCCCCGGTTGCTTTTGAACGAAGGGGCTAATTAATTACTAGCAGTGATGATGTTACTCACACGCCCACACAATGCCTTCTATATCATTGGAGTCAGACGTGTGGATAACGATTTCATCAACGTTTTCAAGATAAAGAGTCAATAAACGCTTGAAGGCTGTCGTTTAATTGGCTGTAAAGCAATAACTTTTTCCTTTTTCTAAACGGTTTGGAAATTTCCTTATAACAACGCTTGTCTCCAACCGATAATTTTCCCTTTAACACATATTTTAATGTTTCTTTAGGATTCGCAGATGTTTGGGTATCTTTTTTGGTATAAATGGTTAAAATCCAAGATTCCATTTCTTCTATGCAAATCGCATATAAGAGTTTTTCTTGATAATGGTTTTGTAACCATTCGTTGATGATATCAATCACCGATTGTCTTAATCTTTGTGCATATTCTTTCAATTCTTGGACATAATTCGGATTGTTTGGTTTTTGTGGCTTTTGGATTAACAACTGGGTTTGATTGATTTCTAGTGTATCGACTTGAATAATAATAGATTGGTTGTCAGCAATCAGAAAAAACTCGTCCAATTTTGTGCGTTCAATGCAATCTTTTTTGACATATTCCCAACCACCAAATGTATCAACGTTATAAAATTGTTTATCGGTTTCATCCATTGATAAATCTGGCCTAATAGGAATTATATCACTCTCATCATAGCCCAAGCCTTTTAAAATATTTTCTAATACGGCTTGATCTGTTGTACCTTCGGCAATAATACCTATTCTCATATTTTTCGCCTTTTTCGTTTGAAAGGCCCAAACTAAAGTTTGGACTCCTAGAAACGAGGTTTTTCAAAACTGTTTGGAAATCGCACCCAAATAACCCCTCATCCAAAGTTCAGACAGTTTTGCCTTTACTGGCTTGGTTTCGGGATTGAGTTGTATTCTACGGGTTTTGGTATGGCCTTCATCATTTCGATAAATTTCAAATAGCCGGATGTCATCATCATTTAGGTTAAGGCCGTCTAATATAGCCGGATTATGCGTGGTTATCAGGGTTTGCTTATTGGTTTTTTTAGCCAATTTGCAAATCACTCTCGTTAATTCGGTACATAAATGGGGATTCAAGTGAGATTCAATATTATCTATCGCAAACAAAGTCGGTGTCCTGCGACTAATAAACAGCGCAAGGTAAAACAAAATGTGCAACACCCCTTCATTGGCATTTTCGGCGGAAAAAATATTTTCCTTTTTCATCATAAACTTATCTTTGAAGTAAAGTTTAGAGATGCTTTTGCCTTGTTTGAGGTCAGAAAATTTCATTAAATCTTCTGTGTCTATCACAATCTCGTCCAACCAGTTGACGAAATAAGCGTATTCTTGCAGTTGAGTAAACTCAAGTTCAGAAAAATTGGCCAGCAAAATATCCAAGCCTTCGCCGTTAATACCCAGTGGCACTTTTTTACTTTCAGAAGAAAGCCCTCGTAATGCTTTGGTATTCAAATTGTAAATGAGATAATTTTGGATAGGGTGGTAAAGGGCGGATTTTTCAGTACGCCTTTGTTCAGATAACGCCTTCATTAATTTGACTTTATCTTCATATGCACTGATATTAAGGACGTGTTTCAAAATATCCTGTTGTTCTTGTTCTTGCGCTTGCTGTTCAAAGCTATCTTTCCATTTGACGACGGCCTCATCAGTCATATCGGTTTCAAGCACCGACTTAATCGTCATTAACTGTTTTTCGCGTTGAAAAGCAACGCTTATTTCAATCTGTGGTTTTGGCTTTTTGCTGTGGAATGAGCTAAAGGTTAATTCTGGTTTTGCAACCCTCACCCCTTTGGAATATAGCCCTTCAATATCTAAACGTTCCTGTTTAGCCGCGCTCATCACCGCCAACGCTTCTAACAAATTAGACTTGCCAGCGCCATTTTCACCAATAAACACATTAAGTTGTCCAAGCTCAATGGTATCGGACAAAATGGATTTAAAATTTTGCACTTGTAATTTTTTTAACATAAATAGCTCCCTTTTTGACTTCACGGATAGCATCCCTTCAAGGGATGCTATCCGTTAAAGCTTGTGACAGAAATCTGTTGGTTGTCAATGTGCCAACACCCACCCTGTCTTGGTTAAAGTTTTTGCGCGCCAAAACTTCAACCGAGAATCCGAAATGACACGATAACGAAGGGTTTTCGTTCAGGCACAACACTTTTATCTAATTATAACAAAGCGCGTTCATTATTTCAGCCATGGATATCCATAAATAGAAGTATTGAGAAGCCATAAAAAAAGCCCCTCCGCTGTTGAGCGAAGGGGCGACATAATTACCAGCAATAATCTTACTCATACGCTTCACAGAGCCATTCTATATTATTGAGTAACTGATGTTACGCTGAGTCCAAAAAGGCAACTTTCATTTAACGGCCATGAATATTCTCAAATCACGAATAAAAACCATGGCCTTCGCATTTCATTTAACGGCCATAGGTATTCTCAAATCACGAATAAAAACCATGGCCTTCGCATTTCATTTAACGGCCATAGGTATTCTCAA
>QNER01000817.1 GCA_003646175.1 Candidatus Parabeggiatoa sp. nov. 1 | reverse complement strand
ATAAAAACACCTTCCACCTGTTTATCGGGATTTTGCCGTTGTACCAGTTGAACTTTCCTAGCAAATGTACTCACATCTGTTGTCACCGCGGTGGTTTTCACTTCAAAAACTGTGAATTTGCCATTTTCGGCGATTAAATCAATTTCAACATATTTGCCTTTTCTTAAAATAGATCCTTCTGTATCCACAAAGAGTTGGCGTAATTGGATAGTTTCTGGCTTGATGTCAGGGGTTTTTAAACCATAGCTCAAACCCAAAGCAAACAATTCTTCTAACTTTTGCCCCTTTTCAGTCCCAAGATTGCCGGTTACGATTTTCAACCACGCATCAAACAGAGTGATTTTTTCGTTTGTCCTCAGCACCGTTGTTTCCACTTTGATCATACGGCGCTTGATATCGATAATGTCATGGTGTTGCTTATCGAGGCTTTGCTCAACTTTATCAAAGCGTTTGTCAACTTTATCAAAGCGTTGATTCATTTCTTCGCGCAGCAATTTAATTTCTTGCTCATTCTGCTCAATTTGCCGATTGCTCTCCTCACGGTGCAGATTTATCTCCTCATGAAGCAGATTGTTCTCCTCACGGAGCAATTTAATCTGCTGTTCATTTTGCTCATGAAGCCGATTGCTCTCCTCACGAAGCCGATTGTTCTCCTCACGGAGCAAATTGCCCTCCTCACGCTGCAATTTGATTTCATCCCACACATGATCAAATTTATCCAACAAGCGGGCAAATTCATCCCGCCGTGGAAACTGATGGGCAATGATGCCCTCGATAGTCGTTACAATTTCAGGTTGTTGACGCAGCAATTGCGGTAAAATCTGAATCATGTAATCTTGTATTTGACTAAAATCTTTTTTAGCTGGCATATTAACCTCTATAAGTATCTAATTTTTGTTATTATAGCTTAAATCCTTTTACATAAAATGAAGATCACACTCAATATTTATAATTAATTATATTATAATATTGATATATTCAAATGCAATACAATAATTACCAGGATTATTTGTATACTCCACTAAAAACGTTTTCTCCTTGGTAAAAACCTTCAAAGTTTGACAAACCTCAAAGATTTTACCCTGAATAAAACTGACAACTAATAATTAATAACTGTCAAAAAGGATAAATATGACAAATAAAAAGTGTCCCGTCTGTATCAAAGTCAAAGGTAAACGCATTTGTCAGTTAAATAACAATGCCTTAATTTGTCCACTTTGTTGTGCCCAAGCGCGTTGTTCCGATTGTGAAGGCTGTCACTATTATGCTCAATCCGAACAGTACGCACAGATGAAAAGATCGGCAAAACTCAAGCATTTTCTTAGGGCGATTAATCCGGAAGTGGATGACAAGCTGGATGATGCTTTGGTAATGGTTGAAAACGGCAATGTACAAGCCGGTGAAGAAATCATCTCTGAGTTGCTGAAAGCAAACCCAGAACTGGCGACGACGCATTATGCGATGGGGGTAGTTTATATCGCGAAAAAGCAATATGATGAATCTCTTGCCTGTTTTGAGAAAGCCGCCGATATTTTTCCAGAGTTTATCGAAGCTTGGTTTAACAAAGGCACTTGCCATCAACTGAAGATGGATATTGAAGAGGCTATCAAAGCTTTTCAGAAAGTCGTTGAATTGGGTAATCTCAAAGATGAGTTTGTCCGCCATGCCAAAAACGTTGTGACTGACTTTGAAAAAACGGTTTATGAAGAGGCTGGTATTAGCCTAGAGGTGTATTTTGGTGCGAAAGACAAGTTTGAAGCCGCTCATACGTGCATGAAGAATGAGGAATATGAAGAAGCCGTTACCGGGTTTCAAGCGGTTATCTCAATAAATCCTAAACTACCACAAGCTTATGCTAATCTGGGCATTTGTTATGCTCAGTTGGATAACAAGTCGGAAGCACTGAAAGCGTTTGAGCAAGCGTTGGCACTTGAACCGGAATATGAGCCGGCGATATTCAATCGAGATATCGTTGCTTCTTTAAAAGAGGGAGAGACGTTTTCAGATAAAATTGCGTCGCTGGAGTATTACAAAGATTAATTGAAGTTAGTACAACGGATTGACGGATTTGACGGATTTTTTCTGCCCATATTGATTACGTTTTTTTATAAATCAATAACGACAAGATTTATTTGAGCATCGATCAAAACCGTTCCCCAGGTTTCGCCCTCATCGTTATACATAAGTATTTAAGTCATTGAAATAAAAATATATTATGTAGGGTGCGTTCTACGCACCATAAAGTTGGAATGCTTTGAAAAATGGTGCGTAGGACGCACCCTACCTTTGATAGTAGAAGCCACGCCTGATTTATCTCGTACCACGCGATAACGACAAGGATTGTCTTTAGTACAACGGATACTCGAAATAAACGGATGCTGAATCAACCTGTAGATGTTCAGAAAACTAAAAGGGTGAGTCACCGTCAACAATTTGATTTATATGAACATCTATAGAAATAAAAAATCCGTTTATTTCGAGTATCCGTTGTACTCACATTAATCCGCTGTACTCACATTAATCCGCTGTACTACATCAATGAATAACAATCACAATAACCCCAATTCAAACAGAGACACCATGCAAGACGAAACCTTTGAACAACTTGCCGAAAAAAGCATCAACATTAATTTTGGCAATCGCCTCACGCCCGAAGAACATGCCTTAGCTGTCCAAATCGCCAAAGAAATCTACTACGACGCTGAAAACTTATCCTTTGACGTAAGGCAAGCACAGGTTGCCCAAAGTGATCAAGATTTACAAACCCGTTTAAACCAAGCCGATACGGCAGAAGAAAAGGTCACATTGCGTAATCCACAAGAAAGCTTTGCTTATTTGCAACGAGGTTTAGAACACGCCGAGGCTTTTGTTGAACAAGGAGAAACCTCGGCGGGTGTTCGTGAGCCGGTACTTAGCTTGTACGATGGGATAACAGACGTATGGACTGAAAGCGAACAAATCGGACAAGTCATACAACACTTACCACTATTAGGATTATGGTCTTGGACCCGTCTAGGGCAAGCGGAGCAAAAGCAATTCATACTACGCAACTGGCACAACAATTTGAGTATTTCCCCTGCTTCCGCAGATTTCGCAGATTTCACCGCTGCGTTCCAAGCGTTACTGCATACTTTCTTATTAGTTTGGCATGATCCGCAACGCGCCCATCGGCATTTTGTCTCCACCGACACCTTACTGGCGATTAGTGAAAGTCTCTATGGACTAGAACACGCGCGGGAAAATCAGCGTTTATCGACTGTT
Source organism: Candidatus Parabeggiatoa sp. nov. 1 (assembly GCA_003646175.1). Lineage (GTDB taxonomy): Bacteria > Pseudomonadota > Gammaproteobacteria > Beggiatoales > Beggiatoaceae > Parabeggiatoa. The sequence continues at coordinate 1,081 of QNER01000817.1, read as the reverse complement.
TATCGTTGTTTACAAGATTTGCAAAACTCGCCAATTGTTCAATCTGCTACAAAGGTGCTGGCACAACAACACACGTTAGCTCAACAATTACATTACCATTGGCAACAACTCAGTCTTCAGCCCGCCGCTGTCGATGATTTGGCAACCTTACAAAAACTGTCAGGGTGGCAGAAAGTTCGGCACTGGTGGACGATTCGGCAATTGCGTCACCAAATAGCAGCCTATCAACAATTGCCACCCCAATCGGCTATCGCTAAAAATGATGAGTGTTGGCAACGTGCGGTTAAACAGACGGAACAAGCGTTGTTGGATTGGTTGTTGGTGGGAATTGATAAAAAATTAAATATTAGCAATGCGTTAGAAGAATTACCTATGGTTATAATAGGGATAATTTTAGCCCATAGTGCTAAGGAAAAAGGGCTATTGGTGTGTTTAGAAACCTGGCAACACACGCCCCCTTGGCAAGATGCGGATTTATTACAAGCTGCTTTAACCGGTAGCGGTTGGCAAACTTGGCTAAACGCTAAGGAACCCACCTTACAACGGTGGCTAGATTTATTACCTAAAAATCCGGCGGTTAAGCGTTTGAATGTGGCGATGTCACGGACTTCTTTTGAACAGCCTGAGTTACAAACTTGGTTACGTGAGTTTGGGGCGGGCAAACCCGAAAAACTGTTCGCACACTTAAAATCGGCTTGGGAAATTGCCCAACAACAAGCCAGTCGTTTAGCAATCGTGTTGGGTGCATTAGCCCAGCCGGATTTTCAGGGTAATATGTTTGCCCGATCTCTTTTTAACTTTGATAAATGTTATTGGATGTTTCAACAAGCGTTAGCGGCCGTGATATTAGGTGATGCGCCCCTTTTAATCAAACAAGCCGTACAAACGTGGCTAAAAGCCCAAGATAAATCTTGGACTCCTGATGATGATTCCCGGAGTGCAAGGTTAACTTGCACGATTTTCGATACGCTTGACATTTTAAAATATCGCGTCAGTCGGGCGGTTTCTGTTTACCATCCGAGTGCGCCACCGTTAGCAGACACTGTGCATGATTGGGCAAAAGTGCGGTTAACCGAAGTTT
>QNER01000816.1 GCA_003646175.1 Candidatus Parabeggiatoa sp. nov. 1 | reverse complement strand
CAATATGTGAAAGAAATTTATGATGTTACTCACATCAGCGAGATTGTATTTGATGAATACCAAGATGCCAGCGTCTGTTTAATTGAGGCTAACAATAATATTCACATAGAACTTGTTGCTGGTAAACAGGTGGAGTCTTTATTAAATAAAGGCATCAGCTTGTACCATGTTTGCTACGAAGTCTCTGATTTCTTTCTGACGATGGCAAAATTCATCGCCAAAGGGGCATCGGTAGTTTCCGAACCGAAACCAGCACCGCTTTTTAACAATCGACTCGTGATGTTTCTCAATACGCATTTAGGTTTGGTAGAACTGCTTGAAGAAACGAAATCGCTTATATCTGAAGAACCTGACAAACAAATGCGTTTGGAATCAAGCATTGCCATCACCGCCACTTTCACGGCTGAACCTTTGAAAGATTCGCTTAATTTTTGGATGCAAGAACTTGTTCTGCCATTTTCCGTTGAGTTTGCGCCTTACAATCAGGTTTTTCAGCAATTGCTGGATTCTGCCAGTGTGCTTTCCCAAAATGAAACCGGGATTAATGTGGTGCTGGTGCGGTTTGAGGATTGGACCAAATCTGAAGACGAGGCAACAGTTACGGCCGAAATTGAGCAGAATGTGCGAGACTTCGTGCAAGCGTTGAAATCGGCGGTTAAACGTCAGGTTTATATTGTCTGCGTTTGTCCGGCATCACCCACGACTGAACATGGCAATTTTTATCGGCAAATGGAAAAGTTGTTAGCGTCTGAATTAGAAGGCATCGGCGGCTTGTATCTGGTTAAATCAGAAGATTTAAGCAAAAGTTACCCGGTTTCGAGGCAAGATGATCCGCACGGAGATGAACTCGGTCATATTCCCTATACACCGGCTTTCTTTACGGCACTGGGTACTATGATTGCCAGAAAAATCCATGCGATAAAGCGCAATCCATATAAAGTGATTGTGCTTGATTGCGATGGTACGTTATGGCAAGGGGTTTGTGCAGAAGACGGACCACTTGATCTTAAAATCGACTCCCCTCACCAAGCACTACAAACATTTATGGTTGCCCAACAACAGGCGGGGAGTTTGTTATGTTTATGCAGTAAAAATCAGGCAGCGGATGTTTTTGCGGTATTTGAGCAGCGTTCCGATATGTCTTTGAAGCGCGAACATTTGGTTTCGTGGCGCATTAACTGGCAGCCAAAATCGGCAAATCTCAAGTCCTTATCGGAAGAACTTAACTTAGGACTGTCTAGCTTTATCTTTATTGATGATAATCCGGTTGAGTGTGCCGAAGTTCAAGCTTTTTGTCCAGCAGTCACCACGATTCAATTACCCAGTGACATCAACCAAATTCCACAATTTCTTGATCATATTTGGGCCTTTGACCGATTAAAGATTACCACCGAAGATCAACAGCGAACCCAGTATTATCAACAAAACCAACAGCGTGACCATTGGCATCAAGATGCGTTGACCTTCGCCGATTTTCTGGCGGGACTTGAATTGGAAATTGAGATTTCTACAATGACTGCCTCCCAACTTAATCGGGTTTCGCAATTGACGCAGCGAACCAACCAGTTTAACTTCACGGCCGTTAGACGGACTGACGCCGAAATTCAACAAATTTACGAATCCGGCACTTTTGAATCTCTGGTTGTGGAAGTGAGAGATCGTTTTGGGAATTATGGTTTGGTGGGCGTGATGTTGTTTGAATCGGTTGCCAATGCCATCCGCGTCGAGACATTTTTATTGAGTTGTCGTGTGCTTGGTAAAGGTGTTGAGCATAAAATGCTCGCTAAGTTAGGGGAAATCGCCAAACAACGTCAACTTAACCAGATTGAGATCCTCTATATTCTTACCCAAAGAAATCAATCAGTGCTAGATTTTTTGGAGAGTGTCGGTAGCCAATTCAAACAACCCATTGAGTCTGGTTGGCAATTCAGCTTCCCTGTTGAACTGGTGTCTGAATTGACTTATAGCCCCCCGGCTAAAGAAATCTCACCTTCACCTCAAGATTCCCCAGCCACCCTTGACTCGCCGGGCGAAACTCAGATTCAATCTCAATCCACACTTGTTAACCGAATTGCGACGGAATTATCTGATGCGGAACAGATTTTAAAGCGGATTAAGTCTCAAAGCAGGCCGTCCCAAGGAAATACCGGGACTTATGTTGCTCCTCGCACCACAGAAGAAGAATTGTTGGCAGGGATTTGGGCTGATGTGTTAAGTCTTGAGCGAGTTGGTGTCCATGACAATTTCTTTAAATTGGGTGGTCATTCTCTTATCGGTACCCAAGTGATGTCACGTATTCGAGATACCTTTGCCGTCGGATTACCATTGCATCTCCTATTTGAATTACCGACTATAGCCCAATTGAGTACACGACTGAACACGAAGTCTCGTGAGTCTTCTTTACCACCGATAACGCGAGTTAATCGGGACAAACCTTTGCCACTGTCCTTTGCCCAACAACGTTTGTGGTTCTTAGATCAATTGGAAGGAAAAAGTGCCACCTACAATGTAGTGGCCGCAGTACGCCTAGAAGGACAACTTAACCAACAAGCACTAGAGCAGAGTTTTCAAGCTTTGGTCCAGCGTCACGAGACTTTGCGAACGACTTTCCTGACAAAAAATGGTGCCCCAGTCGCACAGATTTCCGATAAACCTTTCCAATTAGCCATTTTAGATTTACGCCCCTTATCGCGGCAGCCCGAACAAGAACCAGAAGTTCAGCGCTTACTGAAAAAAGAGGCGATTTGTCCGTTTGACTTAGCAACCGGGCCATTATTCCGTGCCACACTACTCCAATTAGGTGCGACATCACACATTTTGCAGCTTAACATACACCATATTATTGCGGATGCTTGGTCATTTGGTATTTTTGTTCAAGAATGGCGTGTATTTTACGAAGCCGCTTTAAAAGGGCAACCTGCGTCTTTGCCACTGCTACCCATTCAATATGTGGATTTTGCCCACTGGCAACGGCAATGGCTCACGGGAGAGGTGCTTGAAAAACAACTCAAGTATTGGAAACAGCAACTTGCCGATGTGCCAGCGTTACTGGAATTGCCAACTGACTCGAAACGTCCACCAATGCCACGTTATCAAGGAGCCCGTTTATCTTTTTCGCTCTCGGATGAATTAACGGCTCAACTGAAACACCTCAGTCAACAAACGGGCACCACGCTCTTTATGACACTATGGTCAGCTTTTGCCACTTTATTATCTCGCTACAGTGGACAAAGCGATATTGTGATTGGCTCACCCATCGCTAATCGTACTCATAGTCAAATAGAATTTCTGATTGGCTTTTTTGTTAATACGTTGGTATTGCGCCTGGATTTAGCTGATAATCCAACGTTTGAAGATGTTTTACAACAAGCCAAGCGGGTGGCGTTGGACGCTTATGCTCATCAGGAAATTCCGTTTGAACAGTTGGTGGAAGCATTACAACCTTCGAGAAACTTGGGTCACTCCCCTTTCTTTCAAGTGATGTTCGTGTTACAGAATGCTCCTCTGCCTGATTTGGAATTAGCTGGGCTAAGTTTAACCCTCTTAGAAATGGAAAGTGTCATTGCTAAATTTGATCTCACGTTGGAAATCACGGAAATCGCTTCTGGGCTAATGGGTCGGTTGGAATACAACACGGACTTATTTGAACGGGCTACAATAGAACGTTTATCGGGTCATTTGCAAACCTTATTGACTGGCATTGTGGAAAATCCCAACACGCCCATTCACGAATTACCGTTACTCACCAAAGCTGAACAGCAACAACTTTTGGCATGGAATGACACGGCAGCCGATTATCCTCAATACTTGTGTATCCATCAACTCTTTGAAGCTCAGGTAGAAAAAACGCCCGAAGCCGTTGCGGTGGTATTTGAAGATCAACAAATGACTTATAGAGAATTAAATACCAAAGCCAATCAACTCGCCCACTATCTGCAAACCTTGGGTGTCAAACCGGAAATCTTGGTGGGAATTTGCGTTGAACGTTCAATTGAAATGGTGATTGGACTTTTCGGCATTCTCAAGGCGGGGGGCGCGTATTTGCCACTTGATCCGGCTTATCCAACCGAACGTTTAGCGTTTATGTTAGAGGATGCGCAGGTTCCGGTGTTGTTGAGTCAATCAAGCCTAAAAGAGAAACTTCCAGAAACTAAAGCACAGGTGGTTTGTTTAGATGTTGAAGTAGAAACACTATCACGATTGAGTGGGGAAAATATCAAAAGTGAGATAGGGCCAGCAAATTTGGCTTATGTGATTTATACGTCTGGTTCGACGGGTCAGCCAAAGGGAGTAATGATTGAGCATCATAATGTATTGGCAATGTTACAAGGTTTTGAACATCTTGCACCCT
>QNER01000815.1 GCA_003646175.1 Candidatus Parabeggiatoa sp. nov. 1 | reverse complement strand
TTAAATTGTGGAGCTAATCAAATCACCAGTTTAAAACCACTTTGCCAGTTAAGCCAGTTGCAGGGATTATGGTGCGAGAATAATCAGATCAGCAGTCTAGAACCACTGCGTCAATTAACCCAGATGCAGGATTTAAATTGCTGTCATAATCAGATCAGCACGTTAGGGCCGCTTGCCCAGTTGACCAATTTGCGAAACTTGGACTGTTCTTTGAATAACATCAGTGATTTAGAAGCGGTTCGCCCATTAACCAAGTTGCAAGAATTGCATTGCTGTGGGAATCAAATCAGCAATTTAGAGCCGATTCACCAATTGTCTCGGTTAGAGTATCTAAGTTGTAGTGAAAATCCGATCCCAGAAGCGGAATTGAAGGAATTTTTCCGGGCAATGCCTTACCGGTTGATTAGTTCTGACATTGTTGACAAATTGCCGGCGGAACGTCCAGAAAGTTTTGAGCAGTATCATTTTAATCCACGACAGTCAAGATTATTATAGAAGTGTAGGACGAGTACAGCGAATTGGCGAGATTGAAGCACTGGCGTTGATTCCACCATCCCCCAATTCGTTTTTTTCAGAAAGAAGCTGTACTTACTTAGGGGGTAGTTTGGAACAATCAGTTCAATCCGGAAAGAAGTTGTACTTACTTATATTTAGGGTTTAAGTGGTTCTTGGGGGTCGTCAGGGCCATAAGCATAAGGCATCCATTGTTCGACACCAAGCGTTTGAATACCTAAAATCTTCTGAGGTTTTTGAGTGACCATAGGCAAATAGGGAATGATAATGTCGCGTGGTTGTTTTTTTCCAACAATGGCGTACAGCAATGCCCGCATACCAATTCCGCCAAGCAAGGGGGTATATGGTGCCAGCATGTCTTGTTTGCCTACTTTGATTGCATTCATAGATGCTTTAGCGTCATCATTACTTAGAAGAATAATCTTTCGATTTCCTTTTCTAGCAAACCATTTTCCAGTTTCATTTAATGCATCAATGGCCCCCATGCTTTGACCAGAACCGGTGCAAAAAATAATATCAATGCTGCCTGACCAATTATTCAGAACTTCTAAGACTTGTTCCCGAGATTTTTCTCGGCTGCTATTGTTATGATAGGCTGCAATGATTCTAAGTCCGGGAAAATAACTGGCTATTTTTAGAAAATGGCCGGTTCGGTAAACATCAGCACTACTATTTATCGGTTTGCGAATCATAACAATGTTGCCCTTTACGGCACCTTGCTCTTCAAGAAGCTTATGGATTAGGTAAAGGCCCTGTTGTACGCCATTTGCCGGAAAATCCGCGACAATTCTGTGTGTGATGCCAGATACCCCGGTAAACCGGTCAATACTGACAACTTTAATTCCTTTTGTCAGCGCTTCAGTGATGACACTTGCAGCTGGGCCGCCTTCTACTCTTGGCCAAATCATAAAGCCTTCATATTTTTCGGCAACCCATTGTTTGATATGTTCCGCCTGTTTCTTCTCATTAAAATCTGGATCCAGCACATTTAATTCAATGTTGGGATGCTGTTCTGCTTCCCAAATAGCAGAATCGGCATTATTTAACAGCCAAGGATGGGAGAATCCATGTATGGTGTAACCTATTTTGTAATCACCAATGGCTTTGACTGACAACGGTAAAATATATGGGAATGGTAGGTTCAAAGGTTGCTTACTCTTAGGACCAATGATTTCCTTACCCTTACCGAATTCAAATGAATATTCATTAGCCGCAAAGCGTGAAGGATGCTTTTCCAAAAAGGAAGCAAACTTCTGTTTCCGATAGATTCTATAAATCTGTTGGTTCGCCTTGCTGACGGGAATTTCTTTCCAAAAGGCCATGGCTTCATCACCTTCAAACTTCAACTGGTTTTCAAAGTATTCAATGAAGTTTGAACCACTCAACGTGCTGATGTAAGCCCAATCAACCTCTAATTCATTTGCATATCCCGTAGCAGAGATTGCTGTCAAGCAAAAAAACCAGCCAAAAAAATTTTTCATCATTTTTATGAACACTGTATTTAATGGGATGTCATATCGAGCTTCGCGAAAAAATATTTTGGTTATCAACATTTTAAGATTTCGCACTGAAGTCGAAATGACATTAGAACCGAGTTTCCGGATGGACACTGTATATCCTATTACCTATTACCCATTAAAAAATGGATAGTCCTGTACATGTAGTGATTTTACGGATGCTATCCCTTGCCGGGATAGTATCCGTTTGAACACCATCACTACTTATACAGGACTACCAAAAAAGGGATAGTGCCCCAATGGGTAGTGCAGGCAATTTCAAAAGTCTTGTGGAGGCCGTTTGGAATAAATGATTACCTCAAATTGAAGCGGCACTCATTTACTGTTCTTAAAAACGACGTTTAGTCCAACACAACGGTTCCAACGGCAACGCGAAATCCGATGTCGTAGTACCGATAAATCGATGAGTTCCAGAAACGGCTAGCGGAACGGCAATTGACTTGGAGGTCATCCCACGAACAGTCACGGAGTACCAAAAAATCTCCCTCCCCCTCCCAAACGCTACTATCAGAAGGGGTACCCTCATAGTTATGATGCCAACGATCAGCAACCCATTCCCCCACATTGCCCACAGTATCATAAAGCGCGAAAGGGTTGGGAACAAAAGAACCAACCGGAGCCGTTTTTTGACCGCTCCACAGACTACCGCAATCCCTACAATTAGCCCACAAACGGCCAATCTGATTTCCCCACCAATAGATCGTCTCAGTTCCAGCGCGTGCGGCGTACTCCCATTCTGCCTCACTGGGCAAGCGATACAACTTACCAGTCTGCTCACTTAACCATGCCACATAAGCATTCGCATTCTGCCATGACACATTTATTACTGGGCGCTTACCTCGTCCCCAGCCGTTATCTCCAGGTTTTTCTATACCCATAGCTTCTGCAAAACGATCATATTCTTCAAAGGTTACTTCATAGCGTCCGATCGCAAAACGCTGAACAGACACTTGATGCCTGGAATTTTCTGAACGTTCACCGCCACCCTGAACATCACCCATCCTAAACTTCCCTGCCGGGAGCCAAATCATTTCAGGACCGAAGCCGCCGTCTTTCAAGGAATCACTGGATATCCACGCTTCTTCTTTTTCTATAAATCGTTGAGCAATCTCTTTGGCTTCATTTTTAGCTTTTTCTTTGGTAAATTCAGTTTCCTTAAATACTTTGCACAGCCATTCCAATTCGCCCTGCTGTTTCGTCTCAGTTAGAGCGGATTCATCCCATTTTTTTTGAGGTTGTTCTTGCCTAGCAATACGGAATCCCAAGTTGACACGACGCGAGTCAAACGAACCTTCAACGAATGTTCTGCCATAACGGTACGCCACCCGCTGATTCTTTGATTCGTCGTTCCACGCACCACCACGAACCACACGTACACAACGATTACCCCCTTCTTCCCATATACCTCCTTCAGAGGGCGCATCCTGATAACTACTATGCCAAATATCTGCAACCCACTCCCTCACATTACCCGTCGTGTCGTAAACCCCAAAGGGATTAGCAATAAAAGAACCTACTGGGGCGATTTTATTATCCCATTGACTACCACAATTCTGACAATTAGCCCAGTTTTTGCCAATATTATTCCGCCACCAAAACACGGTTTCCTTCCCAGCTCGTGCGATGTATTCCCACTCTGCTTCACTCAGCAAGCGATAAGTTTGCCCTGTTTGTGTACTCAACCATTGTGTATAAGCCACCGCATCATTCCAACTGACACAAACAACCGGCTGATTATCTGCTAGGGAAAGGTTATGCCAATTAGCATCCGCCACAGCTTTCCACTGCTTATCCTTATAATCCCAACAACCATAGCCTTTTTCAGCCTCTGTCTTATACCCGGTTGCGTTGACAAAGTCGCGAAATTCACTCACTGTCACTTCATAACGTCCCACAGCAAAACGTGTGATAGACACCTCATGCACGGGTTTTTCATCGTCATCGCCCTCGCCTTGAATATCCCCCATACGAAATTGTCCCGCCGGGATCCATATCATTTCCGGGCCTTTACTGCCATTTGTCAAAAGGTCACGAAATATTTTCCCTTCTTCTTCCACTTGTTGAGCCAATTTTTTGGCATCTTCTTTGGTAAAATCACTTTTCTGGTAAAGTTTTTTATGCTTTTGTTTTATAGTATCTACTTGAAAAAAAGCCAAAACTGCCAAAATAACAGCAACAGTCATACCACCTATCGCCCCAGCCAAGATCGCATTCCGTCGTCTATTGGCTTCCATTATCGCCTTGCGGCTATCTTGAATAAAATCCTGCTGCAAAGCAGTGGGTGTGGGTTGTTTGTGCATTGCAGCATTCCGCCAACTTTC
>QNER01000814.1 GCA_003646175.1 Candidatus Parabeggiatoa sp. nov. 1 | reverse complement strand
CTAAGGACAGCACTTTTATCATTTCTTTGCTTTATTACTTAGGCATTTTGACGTTGAATGGGGAAACCGAGATTGGGGAATTGCGTTTTTGTATTCCAAATTTGGTGGTGCGAAAGCTTTATGTCCAGCGGATTTTTGAAATGTTTCTTCCCATCGACAGTGAACGCGCTGAAATTCGCCAGTTCGCAAAGCATTTTTACCAAACCGGTGATTTGCAACCGGTGTGTGATTTTATGGAACAGCGTTACTTTAAGGTGTTTGATAATCGCGATTATGTGTTGGCTGATGAATTGATGATCAAAACGGCTTTTTTAACGGTGTTATTTGATGATGTTTTTTACATTATGGATTCGGAAACCGAATTTGAGCGGCGCTATGCCGACTTAACGATGATTGTTCGCCCAGAGCGACGTCAAACACCACTCAATAGTTTTGTGATTGAATTCAAATACTTAAAATTATCTGACGTGAAATTAAGCGGGGAACAGGTGAGACAATTGACTGTGTCAGAACTCAAAGCGTTAGCCGTTGTTAAACAGAAATTAACCGAATCTGAAAACCAATTGCGTGACTATCAAACTCGTTTAAAGTCAAAATATGGTGATGTGTTACAGTTGCAACTGATTAGCGTGGTGGCGGTTGGTTTTGAGCGAGTTGTGTGGCAAAAGGTGTGAGCGTTTTTCAGTTATCCGTTATCAATTTAAAGGAGTACAAGGCGAACCTTGTACCTATTAACAGGAGTACAAGGCGAACCTTGTACCTATTAACAGGAGTACAAGGCGAACCTTGTACGTGTTAACAGGAGTACAAGGCGAACCTTGTACCTATTAACGCGGCCGTTTTTTCGTACAAGGTACGCCTTGTACTCCTGTTGATGGGTACAAGGTACGCCTTGTACTCCTGTTAACGCGGCCGTTTTTTCGTACAAGGTACGCCTTGTACTCCTGTTGATGGGTACAAGGTTCGCCTTGTACTCCTGACTAATAACGCCGTATTTTCGTACAAGGTTCGCCTTGTACTCCTGAAAGTCCACCGTTGTACGCCTGTGAATATGCACTATTTATGAGAAATCCTTTATTATAAGCAATCCTTGTAGTTATTATTAACTTAAACAACCCGCTTGATTTTTATTGAGATTATAATGGATAATAGGCAACTTGCTATCAAACCGATGAATTTTGCCAGAGTCCAAGAGAAATCGAAATCTGGCTTATTCCTATTTAATCATGTCTGTATTTTTTTTGAGGAAATATGACAACAAACACTGAACCATCAAATTTACCGCACATTTTGGACACCGAGGATTGGATAAAGCAAGGGCGAGGCAAAACCTTTCAGTTTATCGCGACAGATGAGGAAATCATGGCAACATTGCAATCCTCATTACCTTCACAATTTACGCCCTATTCGATTTGGGGCACTGTGATGACAGAAGAAGGCAAACCTGATAAACACGTTTGTCTCTGTTCGCCGTTAGAAGACTTTTTGCAACTGAGGCAACAAGGCTTATCGCAGTTTTTTATTCAAAGCGATATTTTGAGCGATTCTCTTCCCAAAGAGGCAAGCCCTCACTTGGATCGTTTATTGGCTGTTAATGGATTAGTCAGCCTGCAACTGGGGCGGGTTTCCAAAGGAACTTTGTCACAATCCAATCTTGGTGTCATCGACACGTTGAAAAACGCGAAGACGGGGAAATTGCTAAAGCATCAGGACTCTATAAAGATTTTTAATGCCTTTAAAAAAGGCTTACGTTATTTGCTGAGTCAAAAAAATAGCAAACAGAAAGGTGTTTCTCGTGCTGGCAATTCGCACCGAAATATTTACAGTGGCATACCCGCCGTAGGCATCCACTCAATACGTCGGTAATGGCGATAGTGAACAAGTCCGAACGGGCGCATTTCTATTAAAGGTTTAAAAGCCCCAATGGGGCGAAATTAATATAGCCAGGGGCAACGCCCCTGGAACCAAAATTATTTATTAATTAATATAGCCAGGGGCAACGCCCCTGGAACCAAAATTATTTATTAATTAATATAAATTTTAAAGGTTTAAAAGCCCCAAAGGGGCGAAATTAATATAGCCTGGGGCAACGCCCCAGGTGCAGTTCCCAGGGCGTTGCCCTGGGCTTTAATAAAACGCCCTTTCAGGGCTGAGTAGTTACTAAATTTTAAAGGTTTAAAAGCCCCAAAGGGGCGAAATTAATATAGCCAGGGGCAACGCCCCTGGAACCAAAATTATTTATTAATTAATATAGCCAGGGGCAACGCCCCTGGAACCAAAATTGTATTTTACGCAATCGGGAAATGCTATATCCGTGAATTGATTGGAGGAAACGACATGCCAAAAAACGCTTTTCTCGGTACCTTTATTGCTGCCCTTGTTGGTGGCACGATGCTGCTTTATATGGAATATGGCTTTTTTGAAAATGACACGCCAATTATTATTGTGCAATCACCCGTCCCGGTGTCAGCTCAAAGTGACAAGCCAATTGTTATTCTGCCATCATCCGTCTCAGAGCCTGATAAAGGCGCCCAAGAGATGCGGCTCGACACTGTCAAGCCACCGCCTTCGCCGCCACCGTTAGACTTTAAAATCAACTATCTCTATCTCCCCAGCGGTGCAAGTATCTTTCAACCGTTGACAAAAGACAGCGTGTTGCATTCTGGCGACTACTACAAGGTGATTTTCACACCCTTGGAAGACAGCTATGTTTACATTTTCCAGATGGATTCGGCCAAAAAAATCTATCAATTGTTCCCGATGGCAAGTTTCAAAGGTGTCATATTGAACAACGCCAATCCGGTGCAAGGTAGTGAAACCTATTACATTCCCGCCAAAGACAAATCATTTGTATTAGACGAGCAACTCGGCATGGAAACCATTTACTTTCTCGCTTCTCGGCAACGCGACATCGCATTAGAGGCACAATATGAAAACATTCAGGTGGCACAACGCCATGAAAATGCGGTGCAATTAAAACTGGCAGAAGCGACTTTTTTGAAAACTATGCACGAAAAAGGGTTAATCAATGTTGAAAACGACAAAGAAACCTTGAATTGGACAGAACAAGGACGACACTTTTCGGTGCTACGGCAACGACTGGATGGTTTATGTCAAGAATGTATTCAAGTGCTGGCATTTAAGCATGAATGATGAATGGTGCAGTTAGAAACCTTCAAGGTTTTGGAAACCTTGAAGGTTTTTCACATCACTGGATGCTATCCCGCTCGATGGGATAGCAAGATGGTGGGCAACAAAAAGACGTTACTCGGTGGGCAAAATACCTGAATATTTGTGCTTCAGTATTTAAACGAGAGGCAACCAAAATGAACTCGACAAGAACCCCCCGTCACTTTCGGTTAACTCAAATATTAGCCGCGACGAGTTTGATATTACTCGGCAATCCCGCTGGGGCTTCGGAACTACTCTTTCCCACCACTGAAGCGGAAATCGTCAAAGCACTGAGTCTTGCCCCAGAAACGACGCTTCAAGTCAAAAGCTTGGGGAAAGGTTTGCAGGCGGTGAAGACAGAACCCCCCAAAGTGGGCGCGCTGATCCATTTTGACACCAATTCTGCTACGATTAAGACAGAATCCTATCCGTTGTTGCGCGAATATGCCAACGCGTTACAAGGTAGTTTAACCGACGTGGTGCTAGAGATAGCGGGGCATACTGATAGCCAAGGCAGTGAAGAATATAATAAGGGACTGTCAATACGCCGCGCTCAAAAGGTTAAAGAGTTTCTGGTGTTAGCCTATCAGATTGACGCTCACCGATTGACGATTAAAAGCTATGGCGAAAGTCAGCCGATTGCGCCTAATACCACTTTGGAAGGCCGTGAGCAAAACCGTCGGGTAGAATTTATTCGGGTTAGGTAAAAGGGGCACTGGGATCGTTGAATGGGATTGATTCAAATCGGTAAATGACAGGGCAACCATAAAGGATTGCCCCTACGTTACGCAATAATTTTGTAGGGACAATCCCACGCGCAAGCCCTTGTGTGTAAGTAAGTTGTTGATAAAGAGCGATCGGTTTTAGAAATATGGTTATCTATTTTTATTCTCAATGTTTCGTAGGGTGGGTAAGCGGGCTGAATGATCTCAAACATTGTCCAAAATCTTAACGCCCGCTTGCCCACCATTTTTCACCACGAAAATATTCGTAGGGTGGGTAAGCGGGCTGAATGATCTCAAACATTGTCCAAAATCTTAACGCCCGCTTGCCCACAATTTTTCTGCTTAAAATCAACAGCCTACCTTGTGTGTGAAGTATTCCCATTTAACGGCCCCAGTGCCGTGAAAGGAGATCGGTTCAAGAGGGAATGGGAAAAGTTGATGCTGAATCAACATCT
>QNER01000813.1 GCA_003646175.1 Candidatus Parabeggiatoa sp. nov. 1 | reverse complement strand
CTGGCAGATAGGGCTATTATTATTGTGTTGAAGAATTCTGGTATTTTCCTCAGTTTGTTGGTTGCTTCCAAGCCATCCATGGTAGGCATGATGATGTCCATCAAAATAGCTTCTGGGTGATTTATTAAAGCTTTGTCTATTGCTTGCTGTCCATTCTCAGCTTCTATGATTTCAAAACCGAGTGGTTTTAATAACTTCACTAAGACAGTGCGGTTTTCCCATTTATCATCAACCACCAATATTTTCTGTGGTGATTGTTCAAAGCCAATAATAATGGCTTCTTCTGTCGTTTTTAACGGAACCGCGCTGGCGGTTGGCAAATCTAACACCGTCCAAAATGTGCAGCCTTGCCCTAACGTACTCTCAACCTGTAGCTTGCCACCCATCATTTCAACCAATTGCTTAGTAATGGCTAAACCCAACCCGGTGCCTTCGGCTTTGTATTTGGGATCACCGACTTGCAGGAAAGGCTTAAAGATGTGAGTCATGTCATCGGGCGCAATGCCAACCCCGGTATCTTCAACCTGAAGACGAATTTTTTCGTCAAAATAATCCACTTTGAAAGTAACTCCGCCCTGTTTGGTAAACTTGATCGCATTACTCAGTAAGTTGATGATAATTTGCCGCAATCTTTTATCATCCGCATGAACAAACTGGGGGAAGTGTGATGTTTGTTGATAATTAAAGGCAATGCCTTTTTGTTGGGCCCGCATCTGAAATAAATCAGCACTGCTTTTTAGCAAAAATGTCAAGGAAAAGTCATTAGGATAAAGTTCCATGCGGCCCGCTTCAATTTTGGCCAGTTCCAAAATATCGCTAATCATAATTAACAAATGTTCGCCACAGTGGTGGATAACATTTATGCCTTGTTGTTGTTCTTTATTTAAACTATTGTCTAGCTGAAAAATTTGTGTATAGCCTAAAATGCCATTGAGGGGTGTGCGTAATTCGTGGCTCATATTGGCAAGGAAGGTACTTTTGGCACGATTGGCTGCTTCAGCGGCTTGACAAGCCTGTTTCAGTTGTTCAACCGTTTGGTTAAGTTCTTCTTGTGCCGCTTGCAGTTGTTCAACCTTTTGCTTGAGTTCCTCCTTTGCTGCTTTGAGTTCAAGGTGCGTATTAACACGAATCATCAATTCTTTGCGATTGAAAGGTTTGGTGACATAATCCACAGCACCCAGTTCCAAGCCCGCGATAACATCCTCTTTTTCGGTTTTGGCAGACAGAAAAATCACCGGAATATCTTTAGTTGCCGCTTCTTGCTTCAATTGTTTGCACACTTCAAAACCACTTATATCTGGCATCATAATATCCAGCAAAATGAGATATGGCTGTTTATTTTTCACAGAAGTCAATGCTTTAGTCCCATTCAAGGCGAAAGCCGTGCTTAAGCCATTTTCCTTCAGAATATTTCCTAACACTTTCAGGTTTTCGGGGTTGTCATCTACAATTAAAACCAGTGGTTTTTTCTTATTACTCATCGTTTGTTCCTTTTGATTTAAGCTCTTTAGCTAATAGATATTATACGTCACTGTGACATATATTATTCCTTCAATGGATATATTCTTCCATAAATTGGTAAAAACTGTTGATGAGGTTTTATACCATATTAAGGAATATTTTGTAGGGTGGGCAAGTCTTTTTTTGCCCACCATTAATTTGGTGGGCAAAAAAAACTGCCCACCCTACATTTAATTCCTTGATTGGTGTATAGCGTTTTTCGTTTGGGTGAAATACAAGAAAGGGCAACCATAAAGGATTGCCCCTACGAAAAAAGCATTTAACGCCAAAGGTAAATGCTATATCAACAGTTTTGTAGGGTGGGTAACGGGTTTTTGTTGCCCACCATTTCCCTACCTATCCTAATTGGCATTTGGGATAATTATTTTTTTTTGACTCCCCAGCAAAGCTTTTTCATCCTAATTTTTGAGTCTAGTGCAGGAAAGCGGAAGTTTCGATACCACCCCCCCCCAGCCAACAGCTAAAGCAGTTGTCTAAAAGCTGAAGTCGGCTAAAGCCGACTAACCTTCTTGTAGTGCCCTTTAGGGCACTTGAGCTTTTAGACAACGGCTTTAGCCGTTGGCGTTAGAATGGTATCGTTCCTTGCGCGAAACTGCACTAGTCTTCCAGAAAAGTTTGGTTCTTTGTGAAAACCTTCAAGGTTTGGCAAACCTCGAAGGTTTTGACTCAGAATTGAGTCAAGACTAACATGCTATAGGGCGCATTTCCAAAAAAAGGGTTATTATCAATCTTGAGCACTAATCAATAGTGCAACGGAGTTGCTACAAAAACGGATAAATCATAGGAACCGTTTTCTTAAAAGTCATCAAAGGGCTCGATTTTGAACGGTTCAAAGCAGCCATCGTCTTGGTGCATCTGAGAAGATTAGGATAATGTGTGAGTGCTATCCGTTTATTTCGAGTATCTGTTGTACTTAACTGTCCGTTAAAATGGGAATGTGCCCCATGCTATAGTGTTCCTAAATGATTGGTAAATTTTTCCGAGAAACTTTTCTCAAATCGGTTCACAATTCATTTAGGATGTCTATATTTTTTGGCCTTATAAATGAAATTTATAACTAAATAAATTAATAAAATTTCGTAACTACTCAGCACCGAAGTGTGCGAATTATTATAGCCTGGGGCAACGCCCCAGGCGCAAGTGTTCCCTGAAAGCACATTAAAATTGGTTCCCAGGGCGCGGCCCTGGGCTTTAATAAAGCGCCCTTTCAGGGCTGAGTAGTTACAAAATTTCAAAGTTTAGTTTTTTGGTTTTAACTAAATATTTTAGTGATTAAAATCAAGGAAAATCTGAATGAGTGATGTGGAAGCAAAATATTGGAGAACGGTGCAGCCCAGTTGAAAATGGAATTAGGTAATGAAGAAGGATTAATGGTTTATTTTCGTGTGATTTACAACTAATTAATCCGTTATTCGCATTTGAAATATAAATAAATAAGTACCGAAGCACAAATTTTCAGGTATTTTGTGCCCACCAATGTTTTTTCTTGCCCACCTTAAACCATAAAAATGGTGGGCAACCCAAAAAATGTTGCCCACCCTACTCAAAATTCTACCTGAAAATTTATGGTTCAGTTCGTGTTATTGCATATAAATTCGCTATTCACCATTCACCATTTACTTTCATTGGTGAAGGTATTATTAATTTAATAACCCGTTTATCATTCTTAATTCTCAATTCCCCTTCCCAAAATTCCTTATCAAGATTTTCATTTGGATAATTAGTAATCAATAATTGGTAGTCCCTACAAACTGATGTATCGTTTTTCAGATAAATAATTTCAGTTAGAAACCTTCAAGGTTTTGGAAACCTTGAAGGTTTTGCCCTAAATATTTTTCTGAACGTCTATGGGTGAGTTTAAACAGCCTAACAATCATAAGACGGTTGAAATATCAAGAAAATGAGAAGAATTTAAAACTGAACACTGTGAAGAATCTAGGCACTAACGGGCATGTTCTTTTTTATCATTTCACTCATTTTTAAAACCATATTGTTCTGTAGGGACTACCGTTTGGTGGCTGTAGCATTGGTTGGTAAAGAATTGCCATACCATTAACCGCCTGATGAAACGTTGCCGGCTTGGAAAGCAAAGAGTGTGACCTCCATTTGATGTAGAAGTGTGGGGGCCGACAATGTGTTTTTATTGCCCACCACTGATGGTGTGACATATTTTGGGGCCGGCTTTGTAAAGAAGTTTGGTGGGCAACAAAAAGACGTTACCCACCCTACGGACTAAGGAAGAATCCTCCCGGTTATCGCTGCGCTCTCAAGTTTTTCCCAAAATTCTTCCCAAAATGGGTTATCACTACTATAGTTTTGTGCGCAAAAACTTTGGGCGCTAATTGTGAAGTATTATTTTTTGTAACTACTCAGCACCGAAGGTGCGAATTATTATAGCCTGGGGCTTTGCGGCAGGTGCAGGTGTTTATGATTTAAAGCCCTCATTGGGCGCATTAAATTTTTCAATCGCCCCTTCTTGTTCGTTGTTATTATTGTTCCCAGGGCGCTGCCCTGGGCTTTAATAAAGCGCCCTTTCAGGGCTGAGTAGTTACTATTTATCAAGGGTTTCTAACTGAACCTTATCCTTACAAACTGTATTGAGTGCTTGAACAATAAATCTTTTAGTTGTCAAAGTGTTAAGATTTCTCAGTTCAGCAAAATGACAGCCAAGCAACAGGTTTTCGTTCATGCCCTATTTAGGGGATTTACCGGCAGGTTCTCTGGTTTGCTGCCACAGATTAGCTCTAATACATTTCAAAATGCCATAATCATATTGGCCGTTAAAAGCTTCAAAAACTGGTTTTAAAATGTGTTGCTCTTCTGCGGGCCGCTCTAATAGT
>QNER01000812.1 GCA_003646175.1 Candidatus Parabeggiatoa sp. nov. 1 | reverse complement strand
GAAAGGAGCTATAGTCTCGTAGGGTGGGATCGCTGTCAGAACGATCTCAAACATTGTTTTGAATCTTACCGACAGCGATCCCACCATTGAACTCCATGAAAATAGGCAACACGTTTAAACCCTTTCTCCGCTTAAAATCAACAGCCTAGTGCACGATCGCTCCAATTTCCGTACCACCCCGCCAACGGCTAAAGCCGTTGTCTAAAAGCTCAAGTCGGCTAAAGCCGACTAACCGTCTGGTAGTGCCCTTTAGGGTACTTGAGCTTTCAGACAACGGCTTTCGCGCCAAAATTTTTGCGCGCCAAAACTTTGGCGCGAAAAGCTGTTGGCTGTTGGGGGGGTCCGAAGATTTCCGCTCTCCTGCACTAGGGGAAAGGGGAAAGGAGCTATAGTTTTGTTTTCAGTTAAAAATAGTCTAGGTTTAGCAAACCTCGAAGGGGGCGCATTCCCATTTTCCAGGTACAACTATAAGGATTGTATGGGAATAAAGGATTTATAATAATAAATATAATGCCACTTTTTTTTAATAATAAATATAATGCCACTTTGAGTAAATTTTTCGTTTGTTGAGCCACCGGTACGATTAAAAAGGGTTAAACAAAAGGTAGCCCCGACGATTGAGGGTGCGTGCGTTAAGCTCAGCACTGTGCCTGGGTTCAGCCGTCTGTCGGATCGTTCATTATTTGACATCACCTCATCGTTTTTAACCGTACCAGGCGAATTTGAGTCAAACGAAAAAACGTTCTCATCAACAATCCTTTTTAATAAATCCCTTCTAAAATACAATCCTTGTAGTTATTTGCGTTTACAATTGTTATGGCTCGCAACACTTTGACATAGATTTTTCACCTAAAGCCGGTGAATATTTTCGGCATTTCATTGCCTATCGACTATCACATCAATCACAGTTCAAATGATTCATTTGGCTCTGCTATTGATAATTTTTTACCAAACACACAAACATAGTTTATAACAATATGCGAATTGTCTCTCGAAAAATACTTAAAGCCTTTTGGGAACAACACGCCAAAGCACAAAAACCACTAGAAGCGTGGTTGGAAGTTGCCAAAAAAATGTTAGCAAAAATGTTGATACCAGCGTATGGTTTAACATAGTAGCAAGTAAGTACGACGGATTGCCCAATAAAATACTGAGGAAAAAGTAAATGAAAGCTCAAAAGAGTCATAAGATAATGATAGAAATGCCTATCGATGTATTTTCCGCGTTAAAACAAACGCAAACAGAATTTGCCCAAAGTTTGCGAATTGCAGCTGCTGTGAAATGGTATGAAGTAGGAATGGTATCGCAAGGGAAAGCAACTGAAATAGCCGGTTTATGCCGTGAAGACTTTATTATGGCATTAGGGCAGTTTGGCGTATCTCCATTTCAATATTCAGCAGAAGACGTACTCAGGGAGGCCGGCTATGAAACAGAATTGGATCATTGATGCTTCTTCCCTCATCGTGTTAGGAAAAGCTGATCTGCTGAAAACGATAAGCCCCTTAGCGGAATGTTGGGTTGTTCCAGAAAGCGTGGTACAAGAAGTGTTGGAAAAGTCTGCTATTGAACCTTTATTGTCTCAATTATCTGAAAATGCTAAAGTTGAACGCCAGAAAATGCGTGCCATTGAACCCTTGATAGCTCGTTGGAATCTTGGTGAGGGTGAAACTGAGGTTATCACTTTAGGATTGAATAAAAATTAATTTCCCCCGTCACTGGGTTCAGTGCCCTTTAGGGTACTTGAGCTATTAGACAACTGCTTTAGCTGTTGGCGGAAGTTATTTTTTGGCCGATCCTTAGCAATGGAACAGTCTGGATATGGTGTTGTTATAGACGATTTACAGGCTCGTAAATGTGCAATTGTCTTAAATATCCCTTTGATAGGTTCTTTAGGATTAGTGATCAAAGCTAAAAGGGAAGGTTTGATTGAAGCTGCAAAACCTGCCATTGATAGGCTTATCACATCAGGTTTATATATTGAGGGGCAATTGATAAAAGACGTTTTAACTGTTGTTGGTGAAGAATAACCGAAATCGAAGACAACGAATTGCCAAAGTGAGTATAACGAATTAGGAAATCAACGAATAATGGGCTATGATTAAATCATCCCAATTCGTTGATTTACGGAACGAACGGGTTGAGCCATGTAACCATTCGTTTATTTCTGGGATTCGTTGTACTCGGCATCAAGAACTGGCAACTGATAACTGACAATTGATAATCCAAAATGATAGTGATGGAAATCAATTTCAGGTTGTTATTAATCGACAAGAGAAAATGGTTCTCATTTTAGATAGAAAGGATAAAATCCCTATAACTACAAGAATTGCTTATAAGAAAGGATTAAAACACTATAACGACAGGAATTGGTTGCTTAGATTAGAATTAAAATCACGATTGGTCAATTGGCGTATTTCCACGCCACGCACGGACAGTATAGTACAACGGATACGCGAAATAAACGGATGGGCTTTTTCCCATTATCCAAAATAATACTTCGCACCGACAGATAAACAGTGGTAACTTGGATAAATTCAAAATCTTATTAACGCAAATCACAAAACCTTATGGTGAATCTTATCCTTATCCGGGAATGAAGCGTATCCGTTGTACTACCCTTAAGAGTACTCAATATGAGAATGTACCCTTTGGTTTGTCCTTTATTAGAAACAATCCGTTTATTCCGGAAAGAAGCTGTACTCAATATTCACCCCCCAACGTTCCAAAGTCGCGCCCAACAACACATCCAAATCCGTCAACGCATTTAAATAATCAATTTTCGCGCGAATCAAGCTATTTTGAAACGTGACAATTCTAAAGTTGGTAGAACGATTGACTTTCAGCTTTTCTAACTCAATATCAAGTTGACGCTTAGACAAGCCTCGCGCACGTTGTGCTAATTTCACTTGTTCCCATTTAATCGATATATCCCGCACCGCATCCAGCATTTCAATTTCAAGATTCTCCTTCAGTTCATGCACATCAATCCCAGCATGTCGCAATTTCACCCGCGCCGCAACAACACCCCGTTGCCGCTGAATATCGCCAATGGGAATTCGCAAAGCAAATCCCACCGAGTAATCGCCTTCACCAAGATGCCCAGCTCGTTCCTGCGCTTCCATCCAAGCATCGCTGGTGCCGGTGATATTGTAGCGCGTGACAATGTCCAACTCCCACAATTGATCATTTTCTGCCAACAATAAGCGGGTTTGTGCGTTTTCACGTGCCAATAATACTTGCAGATAGTCTGGGCGATTAGACAAAGCCTGTTGTTGGAGCGTTTCCAGATTCAGAGTCACCGGCTTAACCACAATTTTATCCACCGGCGCAATCACAGTGTGCTTATCGATATCCAACAACTTTAATAAACTCAAACGGGCTTTATCCAACGCATTTTCATTTTCGTGGAAACTCAGTTCTTGATTGGCTAAATCCGCTTCCGCTTGTATGATTTCTACTTGAGCCATCCTACCGGCCGCTATCAATGCTTTATTCACTTCCAACAACTCTTTGGAACGTATCAAAGACAACCGGTTAATTTCAACGCCACGCTGCACCAACAGAAAACGACGATAAGCATGGACAACTTGGGTAATGATATTGATGAAAGTTTGCTTTAAATTCAAGATATTCGCTTGTTCTTGCCGCTCCGCAAGCCGCTGGCTTGCCATATTCACATCAACGCCGCCACCTCTTAATAACGGTTGTTTAAAAGACAACACTACATCACTGCTAAAACCCTCTTCTGGGATTTCCCACGGTTCAATGATTGTCTGAGTAAAATCAAGGGCTAACTGTCCGCCGGTGGGGACTTTCAGAGACAAACCGGCCCCAACTTGGGTGTTCAATGCCTCGTTACCCTGCTGACGTGTCCAGGCTGTTGAAGCCGACAGTATTAAATCTGGCCGAAACTCATCCCGCACCACTTCCAGATCAAATTTCTCCAGAACACGACTAATATAAGCACTTTCTATCGTGCGATTATGACGCAATGCCAAAGCGACGGCCTCAGCAAGCGTGATAGGTTTAGGCTGTGGTTTAGTCGCGGGCAGCGCAGCGCGGCTTAATACCAAAAAAACGATAACAACCAGTAATGCTAATAATAGATTAGCTAATCGCGAATAATGAATGGCGAATGGCTTGTGTGGGTTAGTGAACATGCTTGTATAATGAGCTAATAGTTAATGGGTAATGGATAATAGGTAATGCCGTTTTTCGTACAAGGTTCGCCTTGTACTCCTGAGTGAGAATCTTCGGCCGTTTTTGGTACAAGGTTCGCCTGAAACGAATGAGCATAAGATATTGTCAAGTTAATCATTAATTATACCCATTCACCATTCATCATTCACCATTCACCATTCATCATT
>QNER01000811.1 GCA_003646175.1 Candidatus Parabeggiatoa sp. nov. 1 | reverse complement strand
TTTTTACCCAGGGCGTTGCCCTGGGCTGGTATGTTTGCCCCTTTCAGGGGCTGAAAATCGATGGTAAATCAATTTATAAACCCCTGAAAGGGGTTGACATATCAGCCTAGGGCAACGCCCTAGTACTCTGTCAATGTTCTATTGACGGGTAGCAGGAGTACAGGACAAAAAATAAAAACCCAAGATAGCTAAATTGTTTTGCTATCAATGATGAGGTTTAAAGTGTGTATAGACTTTATGGTTACTTTTCTTCCCACATTAAAACCGAGTCACTTCTGAGCATTTCAGTGTAGCAGCGTTTTTTAAAGTTTGTTTGATGTATTCATCACTCATCGTTAATAATAGCACTTAAAGTTTTTCGGCATTTTGACCACGAAAACGATTGTTTTTATTAAGTTTATTTTTGAAGAATATATGGACGGGTACTTAAAAAGCTTTGGCTGCCTCATCGAAGGGTTCGTGCTTTGATGGCTTTGATGTGTTCATTTTACCTCATTGTTTGTCTTTGCCTGAGGATTGTGGACATTGATGCGGGAGTAAGCCAAATGATTGGGGACAAAAAAGGGGACGCTGGCGCGTCCCGAATGGGTTCCCCTGCTTTTGCAAAGGAACCCGTAAAGCTTAGCGTAAGTCCCCTCTTGGGAGGGAATGCAAGGGGGGGTGTTATTTAGGCGGGGGTCACATCTTCTGCTTGTGGACCTTTCTGGCCTTGTGTTACTGCCATCGTCACTTTTTGACCTTCCTGTAGAGATTTGAACCCGTCACCTTGAATGGAGCTATGATGTACAAACACATCCGGCTCGTTGTCGCCGTCTCGTTCAATGAAACCATACCCTTTGCTATCGTTGAACCACTTAACGGTACCGGATACTCTTTGATCTGACATAAAAACCTCATGACTTAAACGTGCCAATCTAGAATTGGCCTTTTTATTTAAAACCCAGCTTCATTACAAAGCTGGCGTATAAGTGCCTAGACATATATTTTCGGGCATTAGTATATAAGTCATGCCCAAAAACTTTTGTCATAGCACTTATCTTACTCAGCAAAAATTATTTATAAATCTCTGCAAAATAAGACGGAAATAGCAAAGATCATAAATCTCTGCTAAATAGGAAATCAGTCATCCACCATGTTTTTTTATGCGGTGGTGGATTTTTTTGCCAAAAAAAACGCCATTTTCATCTAACTTACGCTGTGATAATCGGCTCCTGACAAAACTAACTTTTTTATTATAACCTGTTTTTACTACCGATGTGAATAAAAAACTTTTTCGCCATCAATGATAACCTGTTTTTATTACCAATGTGAAAAAAAACTTTTTCGCCATCAAGGTAACTCCCAAATAATAATATACCACGATTTTCCCCCCAGGTTGCACCTGGGGCTATTCACATTTTCAGGTAAAAGTTTCGCTTCGCTAAACATTTACCTGAAAGGCAAAAGTTTTTGCACGCAAAAACATTTGCCTGAAAGGCTAAAGTACAGCAAAGCTAAACTTTAGCCTGAAAACCCCTTCGGGGTTGATAGGTGATTTAATTTTGGAGTTACCTAATGGTAATACCAATTTTGGTAGCGGTGCAATGTGGGTGATGGAGCCAAACTCAAATCGACGCAAAAACTTTTTCGTCGATTATACTCCTAAAAACATATACTTGTCACCAAAATTGAATAGGCACTTTGGCGGGTTACGCATTAGGAGTCGTTTTTCTTAAGGTGGATTATGCTGCGCTAATCGGGCATAGGGAACGGCAGAAAATTATATACGCCATTCAAGAAACCAAGTTTATGGCAGAAATTTGGTTTTTCACCACGGCGACATCCCCTACCAAACGACAAAGTCACCTAAATCCTAGGGCGGATTACGCTAAAACTTAGTTAGTAAGTTTCTCAGAAAATGTTTGTGTCAAACCGCTTGGTTAACGCAAACCTTGAAGGTTTTTTATCAAGAATATCTAATTGTATTTATAAAAAAGTATATCTAAAGTTATTTAGTCAACCCCATAAACAACGCCGGCAATTTTTCCGGCAGCCGCTGCACATGATCCACAACGGTATAACCATTCACCCCAAAAATCCGTGACACGTAATCATCCGCGTGAGGATCAAGCGTGAGGCAATACGTGGTAACCCCGTTGCGATTTAATTCCTCCACCGCCTTTTTGGTATCATCACGCAAGTACCTTGGATCGCGTACATCAATATCGGCGGGTTCACCGTCACTGACTAATAATAGCAATTTTTTGCGTTGCGGGCGTTTACCGAGAAATTGTCCTGCGTGGCGCATCGCGGCACCCATGCGAGTCGATAAGCCACCGTGCATACCGGCTAAACGTGCCTTGGCTTCATCATCATACGCTTGTTCAAAGTCTTTGAAGCGGAAGTATTGTACATCATGTCGCCCATCAGATGCAAAGCCGTGGATCGCGAATGGATCTCCAATGCCATCAATCGCCCAACTTAATAGGGCGGTGGCTTCGCGCGCGAGTTGAATCACCGATTTGTCTGAATCGCCTAGCATTTCATTAGTGGATTCGGATAAATCTAGCAATACCAAGACGGCGAGATCACGGGTTTTGCGAATATGACGCATGTTAATGCGTGTGTCAGGCATGTAGCCCATGCGAATATCCACCATTGCACGAATAGCGGCATCCAAATCAATGTCATCCCCGTCTTCTTGGCGGCGCAGACGGATAACGCCTTGCGGTTGCATGGCATCAATAATATGACGGATGCGGCTGGCAAGTGGTTTGTATTCATCAAGCACTTGCACGATTGTATTCTTATCACCTTTGGGCAAGCGTTTTTCCAGTACCGTCGTCCAGTTGGGGCGGGACAGTTGAATTTGATAGTCCCATTCTGGGTAATGATATGGCTCGCTAATGGGTTCTTTGCCCTCCAGTTGATTCATGCTCACGCCGGGGGGATCACCATCACGGAAAAATTCGGTTTCCAGCACCCAAATTTCTTGGGCATCATCCCCGGCGAGTTCACAATCCAGTTCGTCAACCATTTCCATGACGGAGACTTTTTTGCGGATTTGATGGCGAGTGGCAGCGATGTAGTCAATTTCTTGCTCCCAATTGTTTTCTTGAAATCCCCAGATAAAACGATTATCGTCACGATAAGGGATGGCAAATTGTTTTTCTAATTGGTAAACGTTGGGAATCGCTTGCGTTGTGGCAAGTTTGTTGTAAAATTCTACCCCTAAATCCCAACTCATCTGGTTGTTTTTTAAGTCTTTTTCGGCGCGAGTGTGAAAAGCCATCACCGCCGATTGCACCCACGCATCATTATCCTGATTATCAGGATCAAGTATTCCTCGCGCTACCCGTTCCATTAAACCCACCACGTCATCTTTTGTCTCAGTGGGAAAGAAATTAAGCCATAGCTGCCGCAGTCCAGGAAATTCTTGAATCGCAATGGTTTCAACACGGGCATCTTCAAATAGGGCAATAAATAACATTTGTATTGGCGTAAGGGCTTCTGCCGATAGGCGTGTGCGTGTGTACATTATATGAGCGGCGGTGTGGGCAACAGCCGCGCGATAGAGTTCTGCGCCGGCGACACCATTAAAGTCATCATACGCATCAGGTACATGAATAACTTGATGCTCAAGATAAGGGCGCAAACCTTCCCGCGTTTCAAAATCGCCAGAGGTGGGGCGCAGAAAAAAATCGCGTCCCCAAAAGGCACGTAAATAAAAATTCAAGCGGCGGTGGGTATCCAAAAACAAAGTGCCGCGCCGTTCTTGTTGCAGTACCGCCATTGAATCCGCCGATTGCAAATCAAAATACGCTTGTAAGGCATTGAAATCACGGATATGCGCTTGTGCGCCCCACATTGCCCAGCGGCGCAAGCCACCTAAGGTAAGTTGTCCCAGTAAAATATCAAGACGATTCAACATGGGGCGTAAACCCCGCGCCGCTTTCGCGGATAATTGGTGGACAAAGGCGAGGTAGTCTCGCAATAATTCGGCATCACCCAATCGCCGTGCGGCAATAGAGAGGGTGGAAAATAATAAACTGATAACGGCACCGCTTGTCATGGATGACAGTTTAAAAGCGCCTCCAACCACATCGCCTATCACGTCTTCCCCGACTTCTTTGACTACAACGGGCATTTCCTGTAAATAGGAAATGACAATATCAGTCCCACGTCCTAATTCTGTTAAGGCGCGTGCCCCTTCCAGATAATTACGCAGTCCGCCCGGTGACATCACATGGGCGGCTTCTACAAAGCTGGCTTCCAGGGTATTGTGGACTTCGGGAGAAATTTGTTCAAGAATTTCTCGATAATCTTCTAAGTTGACGCTCATCGTATTTTCTCATTGGGCTAGGGTGTGATTTTTTTGAGGTTTCGGGC
>QNER01000810.1 GCA_003646175.1 Candidatus Parabeggiatoa sp. nov. 1 | reverse complement strand
CACTTTCTGGTAAGGGGGACGGTATAACACTGGCAAAAGTGTTGGTGTCAGGAGAAAAATAAACATGATAATAGAACGGCTCTGTGATATGCGTATAAAAAACTTCTAGTCGTTCCGCAAACAGATAATGGAAGCCCAAGGCGGTTAAAGGTTGTTCAGCCCCCGCCAGAATCTGTGCAATTTCCGTGGGAATCCCGGTTTTATCAATTTTTTCCACCCAGTTAGCGTGACGACTGCGCCGTTTGATACGCAACCCCATCATCTGGAAATGGGTAACACCATACTGAATAATATAGATAATGGCTAACACAACCAGAATTGCCACCAAAATAGGCGTGATAAGTTCAAACATGAAAAATACCTCGTTAAGTCAGAAAATAGGAGTCCAAGATTTATCCGGAGTCCAAGATTTATCCGGAGTCCAAGATTTATCCGGAGTCCAAGATTTATCTTGGTAAAGCTGAACGTCTGTTGTGGGCGGATGCCCAAACATTTTAACAGCCCCCGCCGGTTTCAATGGTTGCATTGCTTGCGCACTCTAATTTATGCCGCCGATAATGTCAATGAACAATTAGAATTTGCCCGCCGTCTGTTATAGCAATGGTGAATGGTGAATGGTAAATGATGAATGATTATTTAATATAATTATCAATGAATTAAAATATATAAATGTACTTGATGCAATCGGGAAACGCTATAAAAGCGCAAAATAATAACCTTTACTGTGCAGCAACCAGTGTGGGTGGCGTGTTAGTGGTGCGATGGTTAGCACGCGATGCGTTGCTATTGCGTAATGGTTATGGTAAATTTTTGGCTGCATTTCGCCAGCATGTTGCTGGATTACCGCCCACGTTACCACGTTTATGGTATGTATACTTTGCTCCCTTGAAAAGAGTGAAAATTTACAAAATTCGCATTTCTATTGACGTTGAACGACATCAGCGTTAAAAAATAAATCCGTTAAATCCGTCAATCCGTTGTACTTCCAGTATATGAAAATTAAATCTCTAATCTCAAATCGAAACGCCCATCAACAAACCGGTTTTACCCTGAGTCAATTACTCATTGTCCTCGCCATTCTAGGTTTATTGGTGATGTTGGTCGGGCCTCGTTGTATGTGTCGTGATCAACAAATTCAACGTAAGACAACTTTGGTTAAAATCGCAGATATTGAAACTGCCTTAGATTTATACCGTTTGGATATCCATGAATATCCAAAAACGCTTGATGCACTTATCAAGAATGAAACCAATTCACCACGTTGGCAGGGGCCTTATTTAAAAAAAGGTATACCTAACGATCCTTGGGGCAACCCCTTTCAGTATCAAATACCGGGCCGTCATGGCAACGATTATGACTTGTTTTCTTATGGGGCTGATGGACAACTTGGGGGTGAAGGGGAAGATGCTGATGTTGTGAATTGGCAAGTTAAGTGAAAGGAATTTAGTACAACGGATACTCGAAATAAACGGATAAAGACAAAGTTCACTCTGATGTTTTGTACTGCTGATTGATTTCGGGGATTAGATGTACTGATGGGTTGAATTCGTTTATTTTTTACCTTACCTTATTATTTTGACAATGTCACATTTCAATCATCACGCGGGCTAATCGTACAAGGTTCGCCTTGTACTCCTGATAAATACCACGCGGGCTAATCGTACAAGGTTCGCCTTGTACTCCTGATAAATACCACGCGGGCTAATCGTACAAGGTTCGCCTTGTATTCCTGATAAATACCACGCGGGCTAATCGTACAAGGTTCGCCTGAAACGAATTTACCAAACATGAGACTTTTCCTTGATACTGCGGATCGAAACGCTTGGCGAGAATGCCTGTCTTTAGGCCTATTTTACGGTGTCACCACCAATCCCATCATTTTGGAAAAAGCTGGCATCACCTGTTCACTGTCGGCCCTGCATCAACTTGCCATCGATGCATTTGAGTTAGGGGCTAAAGAATTTCATGCACAGGTTTGGGGTAATAGCGTTGCCGAGTTTGTTACGGTGGGGCAAAAACTCGCTGCCATTTATCCTCACAAGCTTGTGGTTAAAGTTCCAATCACTGATATAGGAATCAAAGCTGCTAAACATCTCGCGTTGGATAATATTCCCTTAACGTTTACTGGCCTTTACAGTGCTCATCAGGTTATCACCGCCGCGGCACTGGGCGTGAACTATGCAGCCCCTTACCTTGGACGAATGGATGATAATAACCGCGACGGATTGGGCGAAATAACTCTTATGCACAAAATGTTAATGGGCAAGCCAACTCGTTTATTGGTTGCTAGCCTCCGTCACATCAATAGTATTGTGACACTGGCAGCGGCCGGATTAGACACTTTTACCATTTCACCAGATGTGACCAAACAATTGATTGATGAACCTCTGACTGATAAAGCGGCCGCCGACTTTCAAGCCGCAGCGTTACGCATGACGGAAAAATAACGCACCAACTACCTCCAGCTACACAACATAAATAGAGACAATCATGCCAGCCAAAGATATTTACCATAATATACTGGTAGTACAACTTCTTTCCGGATTTAACGGATTGATTTTTTTTGGGTAGTTCTGTACATGTAGTGATTTTACGGATGCTATCCCTTGCTGGGATAGTATCCGTTGAACACCATCACGACGATTACTGGACTACCCCGCAACGCTCATCAAATTTATAGTGTGTGTTATATGTACAGTAGAACATTGCTTATCCTTATTGTCGTATTACTTGCAATGGCGCAGAGTAGTTCACACCACGAAATCCCTTCAAATGATGAGGTGCAACACTTTTTGGATTGGTATTGGGATCGTCCTGTTGCTACTCAAGGACATCCCCCTTCTACATTGAGTATTCTTGAAACCTCGCTAGAACCCAGTGCATGTAAACGCTGTCACCCTAACCAATTTGCAGATTGGAAAACCAGCCGTCATGCTCGTGCTATGGGCGCAGGTGTCTATGGGCAAATAGTGGATATGACAGAAGATGAATACCAAAACTGCCTTGATTGTCACGCACCCCTTAAAGAACAGGCGGACAGCCTAGCAAAAACGCTGGGCGGAATCGAGCCTTTAAGCGGTGTGTCTCCCATTCCTGTTTCTGAACGTCTACACAAAAATGGATTAATCTGTAGTGCCTGCCATCTGCGTGGTTATCAATGGTTTGGCCCCCCGCGCCGTCCCGATTTACCAGCCCTGAAGTCTGAAAACAAACAACCACACAATGGTTGGAATAGTCACAAGGCCTTTGAAGATTCTCGCTTTTGCGCCGCTTGCCATCAATTTCCCGCGGACGGCTATGCCATAAACGGAAAATTACTAGAAAACACTTATAATGAATGGCAAGAGAGTCCACAGGCACAGAACGGACAGACATGTCAATCTTGTCACATGCCAAATCGCCGACACTTATGGCGCGGAATACATGATCCGGAGTCAGTTCGTTCCGGGGTTGATATTCAAGTAAGCAGTGTTCAGGTAACTGATGGTTTTGTCAGTGCCAAGTTGTCCATGAAAAACACCGGGGCTGGGCATTACTTTCCAACTTATGTCACACCCCAAATCATAATGCAAGCTTATCAAGAAAATCAACAGGGAAAACAACTTGAAGGCACTTTGCAGCAAATAATCATTGAACGTCATCTTAGCCTCGATCTAACGACAGAATACTTTGATACACGTCTGGCACCCGGACAAACTGCCATTCTCAATTATCAAGCTCCTCTTAAACTTCAAACAACCACACTGGTATTAATCATTAAAGTAGCACCGGATGCCTTTTATACCCGACTTTATAAAAGGTTACTTGAAGATGGATTCACCGATGTAGGCAGCGCACTTATTCGGCAAGCACTCGCTGAATCTACCGCTTCCATTTTCACGCTTTATCAAGTACGCCATCCGATCCAAGCGAAGTAGGCGCATGTTAATATAAAATAGTTTTAATCAATACCCATTGTTCGCATAAAGCGAATAGCTAAAATCATATTTTTTACATCATTTATTGAAATCTAATAGTCATTTTATATTTGAGATTGTAAATCCCCATACACAAATAAATTTTGTGCTTCTGTCATCAAAGAGCTAGTACAGCAAAGCGGAAATTTCGATACCGCTCCAACGCCAACGGCTAAAGCCGTTGTCTAAAAGCGAAAGTCGGCTAAAGCCGACTAACCCTCTTGTAGTGGCTTTCGCTTTCAAACAACGGCTGATGCTGTTGGCTGAGGTGGTCTCGAAACGGGAGCGATCTTGCACTAGTACAGCAAACACTAAGTTCGTATAACATTAGAGTTGTCCGGAAATAAGCCTTACGCTGCTTTGCCCCTGAAAGGGGCTGACATACTAGCCTAGGGCAACGCCCTAGGATATCAT